>NZ_JBAMDC010000378.1:0-6202 GCF_036961605.1 Streptomyces sp. KLMMK | reverse complement strand
GAGGGATGTCTGAACAGATCATCGCCGCCTGTGACGGGGCATCGAAGGGCAACCCCGGCCCCGCGGGCTGGGCCTGGGTCGTCGCCGACGCGACGGGCACCCCCGAGCGCTGGGAGGCCGGCCCCCTCGGCAAGGCGACCAACAACATCGCGGAGCTGACCGCCCTCGAACGGCTCCTGGAGGCCACGGACCCGGCCGTGCCGATGCAGGTGCGGATGGACTCGCAGTACGCGATGAACGCCGTCACCAAGTGGCTGCCCGGCTGGAAGCGCAACGGCTGGAAGACCTCGTCCGGCTCGCCGGTGGCCAACCGCGACCTCGTCGTGCGCATCGACGCCCTCCTCGCGGGCCGCACCGTCGATTTCCGGTACGTGCCGGCCCACCAGGAGAACGGCGACCCCCTGAACGCGATCGCCGACCAGGCGGCGAGCGACGCGGCGTCCCTCCAGCAGGCGGCCGGCACCGCGCAGGGAGCCGAGGGCATGCCCGTGCCGGCGCCCCGCGAGGCCTCGGCGCCTCGGCGCTCCGGCCCGCCCAAGACCCGCAAGCCGCGCTCCTCCGGAAACGGAACGGCGACGATCAAGGCGAAGTTCGCGGGCCGCTGCCCGTGCGGCCAGTCGTACGCGGTCGGCGAGAAGATCTCCAAGGGCGAGCGCGGATGGGGCCACCCGTCGTGCGCCGCGGCCACGTGAGCGCCGCCGCCCCGTAATTGCCGCGCGCTCCGCCCGGGCCGCCGCCTACGCTCGGCCCATGCCGGACTTCGAACTGCGGCGGATTCACGCCTTCGTCTCGGAATTCGCCCGCCGCCAGGCCGGGCGCACCCTCACCCTCCCGGGCGGCTTCGCCGCGCGCGACGACGCCTTCGCCCACTCCCGGGGGAACAACCAGGTCGTCATCGACGGCGCGGTGGACCCCGCCGCGCTGCCCGCCCTCGCGGACGAAGCGCTGGGGGACCTTCCGTTCCGCCTGATATCGGTCCTGGACGACGCGACCGGGCAGGCCTGTGCGGAGCCCCTGGTGCGGGCCGGCTACCAGCACTCGGTCTGCCTGATCATGCTGCACTCCGGCCCCCCGCCCGCCCCGGGCTCCGGGCGCGAGGCGGGTGTCGTGGGCCTGGACGACCTCCGGGTCCCGCTGACCCGCAACTGGCACGGCTTCCTCCCGGACGCCGGGGAGGAAGTCGTGCGCCACCTCGTCGAGCGCCGCGAGGCCCGGCGGCGCGGTGCCGACGTCGTGCACTTCCTCGGCTCGCGCGCGGAGGACGGCGAGGTCGCGTCCTGGGCCGACCTGTACATGGACCGCGCCTCGGGCACGGCCCAGATCGAGGACCTGGTCACCTCGGAGGCCCACCTCGGGCGCGGCCACGCGGACGCCGTCCTCGCGGCCGCCCTGCGCATGTCGGTCGCCGCGGGCTGCGGCACGCGCTTCCTGATCGCCGAGGCCGAAGACTGGCCGCGCCACTGGTACGCGCGCCGGGGCTTCACGGCCGTCGGCCGCATGCACTCCTTCGAACGCGCCTAGGACGCCCCCGTTCCCTTCTGCTGATGCTGCCGGTGGTGCCACCAGGGCCACCGGTGCCACCGGGACCCAGGAGGCGGCCGGCCCGTCCGCAGGGTCGGCTCAACCTGGCCTATGCACGACCCCTCCCCAGTGGTGGCATGGGCCGCGCGCACAGCGAGTCCGCGCAAGGGAAAGAAAGGGGAATCCCATGTTCAGACCGGTGATGACCGCCGGAGCGGCCGTGGCGCTGGTGGCCGCCGCATCGTTCGCCCCCTCGTCGGCCGCCACCGACGGGGTGCCTCCCCCGGACAGGGTCGTGATCGACGTCATGTCGGTCAACGGCTCCGGCTGCCCGGCGGGGACGGCCGCCGTGGCGGTCGCGTCGGGCAACACGGCCTTCACGGTGACCTACAGCAAGTACCTCGCCCAGGTGGGAGTCGGCGCCAAGCCGACCGACTTCCGCAAGAACTGCCAGCTCGGCCTGAACATCCACGTCCCCCAGGGCTTCACCTACGCGATCGCCAAGGCGGACTACCGCGGCTTCGCGCACCTGGAGAGCGGTGCCGTGGGCATGGAGCGGGCCAGCTACTACTTCCAGGGCATGTCCCACACGACCTCCGTCTCCCACCGCTTCGCCGGTCCGCTCGATGACAACTGGCAGACGACGGACGTGACGGACGCGTCGGAAGTCGTCTACGCCCCCTGCGGCGCACAGCGGCTGCTCAACGTGAACACCGAGCTCCGGGTGAGCGCGGGCAGCTCGGACCCGTCGAGCAGCACCAGCTTCATGGAGATGGACTCCACCGACGGCAGCGTGAGCACGCTCTACCACTTCTCGTGGAAGGAGTGCCCCTGACCGGCCGTCTCGGGTCAGAGGTGTTCGTCCGTGATTCCTGGACCAGGGGGAGGTATCTCCATGTTGAGACCGGTGGTGATCGGCAGCGCGGCCGTCGCCTTGCTCGCCGCTTCGATGATGCCCTCGTCGGCCGCTGCGGATGGGGACCCTCCGCCTGACAAGATCGTGATCGATGTGGTGGGCGTCAACGGCTCGGGCTGTCCGGCCGGAACGGCAAACGTGACCGTCAGTCCTGACAACACCGCCTTCACCGTGACCTACAGCAACTACCAGGCTCAGGTGGGCCTGGGCGCCAAGCCGACCGACTTCCGCAAGAACTGCCAGCTCAGCCTGAACGTCCGCGTCCCGCAGGGCTTCACGTACGCGGTTGCCGAGGCGGACTACCGGGGCTTCGCCCACCTGGAGAAGGGCGCGACCGGCCTGGAACGGGCCAACTACTACTTCCAGGGCATGTCGCAGACCACGTACGTGAACCACCACTTCGCGGGCCCGCTCCACGACAACTGGCAGACGTCCGACCTCACGGAGATCGAGTCGCTCGTCTACGCGCCCTGCGGGGCCGTCCGCTACCTGAACATCAACACCGAACTCCGGGTGGACGCCGGCACGTCGGACCCCACCCGCACCACGAGCTTCCTTGCGATGGACTCGACCGACGGCAGCATCAGCACGCTCTACCACTTCGCCTGGAAGCAGTGCCCCCGCTGATCCGCCGCCCCTCCTCCCCTCGTTCCCCCGATCCGCCGGCCCGTGTCAGTAGCCGGCCGGTCTGACCAGACCCGTCTCGTACGCGAAGACCGCGGCCTGCGTCCGGTCCCGCAGCCCCAGCTTGACCAGGATCCTGCTCACGTGCGTCTTGACGGTCTGCTCGGCCACGACCAGCCGTGCGGCGATCTCCGCGTTCGACAGGCCCTGGGCCACCAGGGACAGCACCTCCGTCTCACGCTCCGTCAGGCTCCCCACGCGCTCCTTCAGCGGCGCGCGGGGAGCCCCGGTCATGCGGGAGAACTCGGAGATCAGCCGCTTGGTGATGTTCGGGGAGAGCAGGGCGTCCCCGGCCGCGACCACCCGGACCGCCTGGGCGAGGTCCTCGGCCGAGGCGTCCTTCAGCAGGAATCCGGACGCGCCCGCGCGCAGCGCCTCGTACACGTACTCGTCGAGATCGAACGTGGTCAGGACGAGCACCTTGGTGGCGGCCTCCGCCGGGGCGGTGATGCGGCGGGTCGCCTCGATGCCGCCGAGCTCCGGCATCCGGATGTCCATCAGGACGACGTCGGGAGCGAGCTCGGCGGTCCTGGCGACGGCGTCGAGGCCGTCCACGGCCTGGCCGACCACCTCGATGCCGGGTTCGGCGTCGAGCAGGACCGTGAAGCCCTGGCGGACCATCATCTGGTCGTCGGCTATCAGCACGCGAATGGTCGTCACCGGGCGTCCTCGGAAAGATCGGAAGGGGCGGGGAGTCCGGGAAGGCCGGAGGGGTCGGAAGGATCAGAAGGGCCGGGAGGGCCGGAAGGGCCGGGAGGGCCGGAAGGGTCGCAGGGGAGGGCGGCGGTCACTTCGTATCCGCCGTCAGGGGTGGGGCCCACGGCCAGGTCGCCGCCGAGCATGGCGGCCCGCTCGCGCATCCCCAGCACCCCGTGCCCGGCACCCGGCGAGCGCGGAGCGGGCCTGTCCGGCGGGGAGTTGACGACCCGCACGGTGATCCGGCGCGCCCCGTACGCGGTCTCCACCCGCACCGACGCCCCGGGTGCGTGCCGCATGGCGTTGCTGAGGGCCTCCTGGACGATGCGGAACGCCGAGAGCTCCACGCCGGGCGGCAGCGGGCGCGGCTCGCCGGCGACCGAGGAGGTGACCGCGAGGCCGGCGCTGCGGACGTTGCCGAGCAGTTCGTCCAGCCGGTCGAGGGTGGGCTGGGGAGCGTGCCGCACCCCGTCGGCCCGGGCGTCCTCCGAGCGCAGCACGCCCAGGACGCGCCGCAGTTCGGCCAGCGCCTCGACGGCGTTCTGGCGGATGCCCGCGAGGTTCTCCCTGAGCTCCTGCGGCGGGTCCGTGACCAGGTGCGGGGCGACCTGGGCCTGGATGGAGATCACCGACATGTGGTGGGCGACGACGTCGTGCAGCTCGCGGGCTATGCGGTTGCGCTCCTCCAGCAGGGTGCGCCGGGCCCGCTCCTCGGCGGTGAGCACCTCCTGCTCGGCCAGCCGGGCCTTGGCCAGGCGGCCGGAGCGCCGCGCCGCCCCGATCACGACCGCCGCGAGGAAGACCATGGAGCCCCGGGTGACGGCCAGGTTGTGGTCCTGCGTGGCCAGGGCCGTGTCGGCCAGCCCCGGAAGCTACGGACCGCGGCCCGTGGCCGGCGTCCCCCGCGGGAGTGCACCCGCGGCGTAGCTCTGCGGTACTACGGGTCCGGGGTGTCGCGGCGCGGGGTGCGGGTGCGGGTGAGGGCGAGGGCGACGGCCAGGACGCAGGCGGACGTCACCAGGAGGACGGCGGGAGGGCGTACGGACTCGTGGAGCATCCATGCGCCCAGCAGGCCGCCGGCGAACATCGCGCCGACCGAGGCCGTGCGCCGCAGCTCGTAGCCGGTGCCGGAGGGGATCCTGGAGTCGAGGCCGAAGGGGGAGGTGCCGATGAGGGCCGTCATGGTGCGGGTGATGACGGTGGTCGGCATGTCCGGCACGCTCGCCCGCAAGGTCGTGACGTTGCGCATGCCCATGGCCAGGGCGACCAGGGTCGTCACCAGGTACTGACGGAAGGTCAGGGGATGGCCGAACCGTTCGACGGTCCGGCCCGTCAGCCCCGCGACGGCCAGCAGCACGGACTCCGCGACCAGGGCCTGCACGAACCACCGGCGCCCGAGGGCGTCCGCGCGGGAGCTCAGCCGCGCCCCCAGGGCGGCGCCGACGGCGAACCCGAGGAGCGACGCCCCCGACGCGGCGGCGGAGAACTCCCCGGATCCGACGACCGCGAAGCCGAGGAAGAGCGTGTTGCCCGTCTGGACGGCGGTGAAGACGGGGCCGAGCGCGAGGAAGCTGACCGCCTCGACCATCCCCGTCGTCACGGTCAGCGCCACCATGGCCGTCGTGAGGGCGGCACCGGGCTGCAGCTTCACGGGTACCACTGTCGGCGGGCCCGTGGCACCCGGCGCCGATTGCGCTGTCCGTGGGCCGTTCAGGCCTCCCGGCCCGGCCCCGCCCCCGGGCCCTCGACCAGCGCGGTCAGGCCGTCCAGCATCGAGGTGAGGCCGAGCTCGAAGACCTCGTCGAGGCGCAGGTCGTAGCCGTCGCCCTCGGCGAACGCCCCGGTCACCCTGGCGAAGACGGGATAGCGGCCGGAGGAGGTGAGGGCGTCGTAGGCCGCGGCCTGGGAGTCCAGCCACTCCTCCCCGGACAGCCCGGACTCGCTCGCGGCCTGGGCCTCCCGCTCCAGGTGGACGGCGGTGCCCTGGACGTAGCTGTAGAGCAGGACGTTCAGGTCGAGCATCGTCGCCGGAGCCAGGCCGTGGCCGTCGAGCGCGCCGAGCATCCACTCGGAGTAGCCGATGAGCCGGGGCACGGCGAGGGGGCGGGTGAGGGGCCCGATGTGCGCGAGCCAGGGGTGCCTGCGGTGCACCGCCCACAGCGCGCGGGCCCCCAGCTCCAGGCGCTGCCGCCAGCCTGCGGGCGCGTCGTCGGGGTAGGCCAGCTCGGCCAGCACCGCGTCGGCCATGAGGAGCACCAGGTCGTCCTTGCCGGTGACGTAGCGGTAGGGCGACATGGCGGCGACCCCCAGGCGGCCGGCGACGCCGCGCATGGAGAGCGAGGCCAGCCCTTCGGCGTCGGCGATGGCGACGGCGGCCCGGACGAT
>NZ_JBAMDC010000377.1:0-6206 GCF_036961605.1 Streptomyces sp. KLMMK | reverse complement strand
GCTCCCGGCTCCCCCCGCGGGCGCACACCGCCGTGCTGCTGGTGGTGCCCGTGCTGATCGCCGCCCTGGACGCGGTGCTGGTCAACGGGCCGGGGCCCGGCCTGGACCTGGGCGTGTCGCTGCTGGCCGCGGTCGCGCTGCTGTGGCGCAGGCGCTTCCCGCTCACCGTCTTCGCCGTGACGCTGCCCGGCATCTACATCGGCTACATCTGGTTCGCCCCGATGATCGCGCTGTACACGGTGGCGACGCTGCGCCCGGACCGGCGCCTGCTCGTCGGGGCCGCCGCGCTGCTGGCCGTCGCGCACTTCCTGCCGTACCCGATCTCGGAGCTGTCCTTCGACGACCGGCGCGAGGCGGCCCTGCAGTTCGTCGACGCGTGCGTCACCGCCGCCACGCCCGTCGCGCTCGGCCTGCTCACCCGCACCCGGCGCGAGCTCGCCTCCCGGCTGGACGAGCTGACGCGCAGCCGGGCGCGCGAGGACCGGCTGCTCGCCGACCAGGTCCTGGCCACCGAGCGCGCCCGGCTCGCCCGCGAGATGCACGACGTCGTCGCCCACCAGGTCAGCCTGATCAGCCTGCAGGCCGGCGCCGTGCAGATCAGCACGGGGGACGACCGGGCGCGCGAGGGGGCCCGCAGGATCCGCGAGCTGTCCGTGCGCACGCTCGAGGAGCTCCGGCACATGGTCGGCATCCTGCGCGCCGCCGGGGCCGACACCGAGGAGCTCACCCCGCAGCCGCGCCTCGCGGACCTGCCGCGGCTGATCGAGCTGAGCGCGCTCGACGTGACGTACGAGAACACGTGCGGCGCGCGGACCGCGCGCTCCGAGGCTGTCGAACGGGCGGCGTTCCGTACGGTGCAGGAAGCGCTGACCAACGCCCGTAAGCACGCGCCGGGCGCCCACGTACGGGTGCGGCTGGCGGAGGACGCCGCGGAGACGCTCCTGGTGGAGATCCGCAACGGGCCGCCGGACGCGGCCGTACCGGCGCCCGGACTGCCCGGCGGCGGGCACGGACTGGTGGGACTGCGCGAGCGGGCGCAGAGCCTGGGCGGAACGATGGAGGCGCACGCGACGCGGGAGGGCGGCTTCGTCGTGCGGGCAGGATTCCCGCGGGAGGGGTAGGGGCGGGCCCTCGTGAGGGGCCCTTCCAAGGGAGGGAGCGCCGGTCCTACGCGGACTGCGCGGGGAGGGGGTCGCCGCTGTCGCGGCCCTCGTGGGTGGCCGTGGCCAGGTCCGGATAGATCTCGAACAGGCGGCGCACCCCGAGTGCGCCGAGCACCCTGTTGACGTGGGAGCCGTCCGCCGCGCCGCCCTGCGGGGGCAGGATGAGTCTCAGGCGCCCCTGACAGGAGCGCATCAGGCGGCGGGCGGCGATCAGCACGCCGACGCCGCTGGAGTCGCAGAAGCGCACCTCGGCCAGGTCGAGCACGAGGCTGCGCCGTCCGTCGGCGACCGCGTCGTGCACGCGTTGCCGGACCACCGGCGACGTCACCAGGTCCATCTCGCCGGAGACCCGGAGGACGGCCCAGTCCCCCCGCTCGGCGTCCTTCACCTTCAACGTCACGCGCTCGAAGCCCCTTCGCTCGGTCTCTCGCTCCCCGGAACGGACCTTTCCGCAGCCGTGGCTGCCCGGCGTCTCCCCCGTCTCTCCCTCGTGAAACGCCGGTGGGACCGGATGCACAGAACCGGCCCCCAACGAGCCTATGCCCAGCTCGAACCCTTAATCCCCAAAGTTCCGGTCACACCCGCATAACACATCGGCACATTCGCGCACGTACGATCCGTAACGATCGGCCAGATGTGCGGAAAGTGACCGGGGCAATACCATCCGGGGCCGTCCGGCGGGGCGATCTTCACGATGTTCCCCGCAAAGACGGCCTGACTGTCGGACCCGGCCACTACATTCGAGGAGTATGTGACCGTGAGCACAAGCGTTGCGCGCCGCGGGTAGTGGTCATGAGTGCGACGCACACCAGCGCGACGCCGACCGGCAGGCGGACGGACGGACGGGCAGAACGGGCGGACGGAGGGGCAGCCATGGCGACCGACGCATCATCAGCAGTAACAGCAGCAGCACCACCCCGGTGGGACCGCAAGATGCAGCAGCGGCTCGCGCACGGCGAGGCCGCCGCCCTCGGCGAGCTCTACGACCGCTTCGCCTCCCTCGTGCACACCCTCGCCCACCGCGTCCTCGGGGACGAGGCCGGCGCCGACCGCGTCACGCGCGAGGTCTTCGGCCATGTCTGGGAGCACCCCGGCGAGTTCGACCCCCGCGAGGGCTCGCTGCGCTCCTGGATCGCCGGGCTCACCCACCGTCAGGCCGTCGAGCGGCTGCGGCAGTCGCAGAGCGACGGCGCGGCCACGCCCGACGAGATCGAGGAGAAGGTCCGCGCGGCGTCCGCCGCCGCCCGCGCCGACTACATCGTCACCTCCATGCCGGCCCCGCTGCGCGCCGCCCTCGACCTCGCCTACCTGCGCCGTCTCGACTACCGCCGGGCCGCCGCCCACCTCGGCGTCACGGAGGACGAGGCGCGCCGCCGGCTGCGCCTGGGCCTGCAGCTGCTCTCCACCGCGCACCCCGGGCCGCGCGCCGTCTCGCCGCCCGCACGCGGAGGGACACTGTGAGCGCGGCACCCGGCCGGGGCGGACCCGGCCGTCAAGACGGAAACGGCGCTTCCGGTCCGCCCCGTCCGCCACGCATACCGCTGCCCCGGACCGCCGCCGAGGACACCGCACGGTGGCCGGAAGCCGCCCCCGCCCCCGCTGCCGAGACGGCTCCGATCGCTCCCGAGACGGCCCCGATGTCGCACAAGGTCCTCAAATCCCTCCTCGGCGCCTGGGCCCTCGCCGCCTGCTCCCCCGAGGAGACCGCGGCCGTCGAGGCCCACCTGACCGACTGCGCCACCTGCGCGGACGAGGCCGTACGACTGCGCGAAGCCGTCGCCCTGCTGCACCCGGAGGACAATCTGGACCTCGACCCGCGGCTGCGCTCCCGCGTGCTCGCCTCCTGTCTGGGCCGCCGCCCGGCCCGCGTCCCCCTGCCCTCCTGGGTCGCCCCCTACGACGCGGAGACCGCCCGGCTCGACGCCCTCCTGCGCGACTTCGGCGAGGCGGAGTGGCAGGCGCCGGTGCGGCTGCAGTGGTTCGACGGATCGCGGGCCGTGGAGCGCGACATGACGGTCGCCGCGGTCATCGCCCACCTCACGGCCGCCGACGGCTGCGTCGCCACGGCCCTGGGTCTCCCGGAGCCGCCGGACGAGGCCGCGGAGGCCGCCGCGGGCCCGCCCGGCGCGGTCCGCACGGAGTGGCGGCGGCAGGGGCACGCACTGATACGGAGCGCGTCGTTCGCCGACGGCGGCGCCGCGGAACTTCCCGTCCTGGACGGACGGTTCACCCTCCCCCTGCGCGATGCGTTCCTCGACCGGGCCTTCGAATGCTGGATCCACGCGGAGGACATCGCCGAAGCCGTCGACTACCCCTACCGCCCGCCCTCGCCCGGCCACCTCCACGACCTGGTCGACCTGACCGCCCGCATGCTCCCGTCGGTCATCGCCGACCGCCGCCGCGCCGGCCTCGCCCCGCCGCCGCGTGCCCTGACCGCGGCGGGTGCCCCGGGCCGCACGCTGCACCTGGAGGTCGAAGGCAGCGGCGGCGGCCACTGGTACGTCCCCCTCGACTCCCCCGCGGCCGGGGCCGCCCCGGAGGACGAGGTCGCCCACGTGGCCCTGGACGCCCTGGAGTTCTGCCGCCTGGCCGCGGGCCACGTCCACCCGGAGGAGGCCGCAGCGGGCCACACAGGGGACCGTGAGGCGATCCTGGACGCCTTGTACGCGACGGCTTCGCTGTCGCGGATGTAGGAGCCGCAGGGGACGCAGAGGACCCAAGGAGCCCAGGGGAGGCAGGGGGCCCGGAACGGCTTGTGGCCCGCATCGAGGATGCGGGCCACAAGCCGTTCTGCAGGTTCTGCAGGTTCTACGGGTTCTACGGGTTCTGCGCCGCTACGCGAAGACGACCGTCCGGCGCCCGTTCAGGAGCACCCGGTGCTCGCTGTGCCACTTCACCGCGCGCGCGAGGGCCTGGCACTCGACGTCGCGGCCGACGGCGACGAGCTGCTCCGGGGTGACCTCGTGGCCGACGCGCTCGACCTCCTGCTCGATGATCGGGCCCTCGTCGAGGTCCGCGGTCACGTAGTGCGCGGTGGCACCGATCAGCTTCACGCCGCGCGCGTGCGCCTGGTGGTACGGCCTCGCGCCCTTGAAGCTCGGCAGGAAGGAGTGGTGAATGTTGATGATCTTGCCGGAGAGGACCTTGCAGAGGTCGTCGGAGAGCACCTGCATGTAGCGGGCGAGGACGACCAGCTCGACGTTCTCCGCCTGGACGAGCTCCAGGAGCTTCGCCTCCGCCTCCGGCTTGTTGTCCTTCGTGACCGGAATGTGGTGGAAGGGGACGCCGTAGGAGCCGACGAGCTCGGCGAAGTCGGTGTGGTTGGAGACCACGGCGGCGATCTCCACCGGCAGGGCGCCGATCCGGGAGCGGAAGAGCAGGTCGTTCAGGCAGTGGCCGAACTTGGACACCATCAGGACGATGCGCATCTTCTCGTCCGCCCGGTGGATCTGCCAGTCCATGTGGAACGAGTCCCCGATGGCGGCGAAGCTGGCCCGCAGCTTCTCCACGGTGACGGACGCCTCCGCGCCGAAGTGGACGCGCATGAAGAAGAGCCCGGTGTCGCGGTCACCGAACTGCTGGCTGTCCTCGATGTTGCACCCGGTCATGAAGAGGTAGCTGGACACCGCGTGGACGATGCCCTGCTTGTCGGGGCAGGAGAGGGTGAGGACGTACTGCTCGGGCTGCGCGGGGGCCCCTTCGGCGGCAGGGGACTGGGAGGCGTTCATAGCCCAATAGCCTCGCACACCCGCGGGGCCCGACGGACCGCCCGGACCCCGCGGCGCCCGGCGGCGCGGGGTCAGCGCGCCTGTGTGAGCCGGTCCAGGACGTCCAGCGGGCGCGGCGGCACCTCCGGCTCGTCCCCGTCGTTCAGCGCCAGCCGTACGTGCGCCTCCCGGGCGGCCTGTACGGCCTCGGGCCAGCTGTGGTGCTCCAGGTACGCCGAGACGGGCGCGTCGGGCCCGACCTGGTGCATGATCCGCAGGACCCGCAGCACGGCCAGGTCGACGAGCGCGGCCTCGCCCGAGTCCCGGAAGATCGTCCCGATGTACTTCTCGGCCGACCAGTTGTCCAGCCAGGTGTCCTCGACCAGCCGGTAGACGGCGTCGGTCACGTCCCCGAATCCCGCGTCGCCCGCGAGCCAGCGCTCGCGCTGGAAGTCGGGGTCCGAGAGCATGTGCAGCGCCGAGCGCACATGCGCACGCCAGCGCCACCACGGCATGTCATTGAGCGGCATGCCGTCCATGGTGGTCGAGCGGCGGCCGCGGCGGGAAGACTTCTCCGAACCCTGCATAGCAATCGATCGTACGTTCCCACCCGGGCGGCCCGCTCCGGCCCCCGGATTCCGCGCCCGCGACCGCCGCGCCCGCCGGCGTCAGCGGAGATCGCCGCCGGGCGCCCCGGCCGCTACAGCTGTGCCCAGGAGTGCTGCGACAGTCCGTACTTCTTGGCGATCGGGTTCCACAGCTCCGCGGCCGCCTTCTTGGCGGCGGTCGCCTCGCCGCTGGCCCGGTCGCCCGCGACGCTCTCGCCGGACGGGCGGGCGTGGCCCTTGACGCACCCGTGCTTGCCGCCCACCTGGTCCGCCCACGCCGCGTAATGGGTGTCCGCGGACGCGGAGGACTTCCAGGCCTTGGTCAGCTGCGCCGCGAGCTGGGCGCTGTTGGGGAGCTTGTCGATCGCCGTCTGCTGGAGGCGGGTCACCAGGCCGTCGCGCTGCTTGGCGGCGTCGCGCAGGTCGGAGGCGGACTTGCCCAGGTCCTTGCAGTTACGGGTGGAATCGACCGCCTTGATGACGGCGTCGCGGCTGTTGTTGCTGTCCTTCAGCAGGGCGTCCAGGGCCTTGGCCTGGGCGACGGCCGGGTCCGCGGGGCCGGCCGACGGCTCCTTCTTCTTCCCGCCGCCGGCCTCCGGCGTGCTGCTGGGCGCCGCGGAGCTGACCGCGGCGTTCTGCGGGGGGTCGCTCTTCTTCTCGTCCCCGCCGCTGAGCAGCGCCCCGGCGGCGAGCCCGGCGGCGGCGCAGCCCGCGACGACGATGCCGAC
>NZ_JBAMDC010000376.1:0-6232 GCF_036961605.1 Streptomyces sp. KLMMK | reverse complement strand
GTTCCGGAGCGGAGTCGGGCACAATGAATCAAGAACTTGAACTTGCAAGTATCGATTAGGGGTACCTAACCTGGTTCCCTCATCGTTCCTGTCCCCGATACGAGGAGCCCCTGTCATGCCCCCCACGCCCACCGCCGCCTCCCCCTCCGCCGCGGCGCCCGCCGCCTCCGCCAGAACCTCCGCGGACGCGGCCCCGGCCCTGGCGCAGCGGCTCGACGCGGCCCGCCCGTACGTGCTGTCGGCCTTCCGGATCGTGGTCGGCCTGCTCTTCGCCTGCCACGGCGCCGCCTCCCTCTTCGGCGTCCTCGGCGGGGCGGCCGGCACCAACGGCGGCACCATCGAGGCCGGCACCTGGCCGGGCTGGTACGCGGCCGTCATCCAGCTCGTCGCCGGCGCGCTCGTCCTGCTCGGCGTGGGCACCCGCACCGGCGCCCTGATCGCCTCCGGCTCCATGGCCTACGCGTACTTCGACGTGCACCAGAGCATGGCCCTGTGGCCGATCCAGAACGGCGGCGAGGCCTCCGCGATGTTCTGCTGGGCCTTCCTGCTCCTCGTCTTCACCGGCCCGGGCGCGCTCTCCCTGGACCGGCTCTTCTCCCGCCGCGGCTGAGCCGCGGAGCGGGTCCGGTACCGCTCCCGGACCCGCCGGGCCCCCGCCCGGACCCGCCCGGTGTGTAAACCGGCGTCGTGGATGTCGTGATCCGTACCGTGATGCGCACAACATCACCACCCCCACTCACACGTCACACACGCCCCAGGCGTACGCTGTTCGGTTGTGAAGGCCGCCCCTGCCGCTCCCCTGCGACGTCGCGGCGGGGGACCGTACCGGGAGATCAGGACGTGCTGGAAAAGCTGGGGGCGTTGGCCGACACCCCATGGATCTACGTGATCGTCGGCGTCTCCGTACTGCTCGACGTCTTCCTCCCGGTCCTCCCCAGCGGCGTCCTGGTGATCACGGCGGCGACCGCCGCCGCGGGCACCGCGGCCAACGCCGTCGGCGGCCACGGCCACGCCGGGTTCGCCGAGATGCTGCCGCTGGTCATGTGCGCCGCGACCGCGTCCGTCATGGGCGACATGGTCGCCTACCGGCTCGCCTGGCGCGGCGGCGACCGCTTCGACCGGGCCATCGCCCGCTCGCGCCGGCTGACCGCCGCGCAGGCGAAGCTCGGCACGGCGCTGCTGCGCGGCGGCGGCCCCCTGGTGGTCGTCGCCCGCTTCGCCCCGGCCGGCCGGTCGGTCGTCAGCCTCGGCGCCGGGGTGATGCACCGCCGGGCCGCCGAGTTCCTCCCGTGGTCCGCCCTGGCCGGTCTGACCTGGGCCGCGTACAGCGTGAGCCTCGGCTACTTCGGCGGCCAGTGGCTCGGCGCCGGCTGGATCGGCACGGCCGTCTCCTTCTTCGCCCTCTTCGCCGCCGGCGCGGGCGCCGCGTACGTCGTGAAGCGCCCCAGGACGCGCGAGGCGTAGCAGGCGGCGCGAGGCGTCACGGGGCCCCGGGCCCGGCCTCGCCCGCACCTTCGGTAGCACCCGTTACGGCAGCGACCGTACGTCCGGTCGGTGCCGGATGGACGACGGGATTCCGCGGTCGCACGAGCGTGCGTACGCCCGGCCGTCCGCCCTTCTACGTCGCCCGGCGGGTGGTCTCCGTCACTTCGCCGCGCGGGCGGTCTCCGCGCGCAGCACCCGCGCGCAGTGGCGCGCGTACCTGCGCTGGAAGGCCGGCACCAGCGGCCCGGCGGCCCGGGTGAACCAGCGCGCCGGACGGCTGAACGCGGTCACGGCCAGGCGTACGTCCTCCGCGCCGTCGAGCGTGACGACGAAGGACTCCTCTCCGCACTCGGGATGGCCCGGCAGCGTGCCGTAGGCGAAGCCCGCGCGGCGCTCCTCCCGTACGGCCCACACGACCGCGCAGGTCCCCGAGGCGCGCAGCGGGCCGAGGCCGAGGGAGAGGTCCACGGTGACGCCGGGGGCGGCCGGGAGGGTGCCGGCCGGGATGCGGACGCCGGCGGCGCGGTGCATGCGCCAGGAGAGCAGCGCATCGGCCGCGGCCTCGAAGACCGGGCGGCCGCGGCCGAGGTAACCGACCTCACAGAGGTGGTAGTAGCCGGCGGGGAGCGGGCGGCGGGCGGTGGCGCCGGCCTCCGCGTAGGTGAGGCCTGGGGGCACGTGTGTCATCGGCTCCAGTATGGGCCGCACGGGCCCGGAGACGGGCGGCGGCCCGGCTCCGCGAGGGAACCGGGCCGCCGGACGGGCAGGGCCCTGCCGGTGGGCGTGGAGCTCACCGGGCTGCGGGACTCATCGGGCCGCAGAGCTCACCGGACCGGGAGGCTCATCGGGCCGAGAGGTCATCGAGCCGTGGTGAACACGCCCTTGTCGTCCTTCTTGAAGGCCGACAGGCCGTTGGCCCACAGCTGGTTGACCCGGTTGCTCTCGGCGCTGTTCGGGCGGGTGTTCTGACAGGACGGGCCGGGGCCGCCGCCCGACATCAGCTCGCTGCACGGACCGGAGTAGTGGTCCGGCAGGCCGAGGACGTGGCCGGTCTCGTGCGCGGTGACGCGCGTGGAGTTGTACTGCTGGTTCTGCCGGTAGTCGAGGAAGATGTAGCCGCGCCCGTGGCCGTCGGTGCTCGCGTACGAGCCGCGGGAGTCGTTGCCCTCGTAGTAGCTGAAGTCGGCGTTGCTGCCCGCACGCAGCTGGATGTTGCGCACGGAGCTGTTCCAGATCTGGGCGCTGGCGGCTATCTGGGAGGCGAAGCTGGGCGCTCTGCTGGCGTCGTAGGTGACCGTGACGGCCCGCAGGCCCGGCGACTTCGCGGCCTTGGCCTGCGCCGACTTCATCACCGCGTTGAAGAACGCCTTGTTGTTGGCCTCTTCGGCCGACGAGCCGGCGTAGGAGGACACGGTCTGCGCCGTCTGCGATCCCGTCACCGACGGGGCGGAGGCGGACGCGGGGACCGCCGTCATGGCCGCCGAGAGGCCGAGGCCGATCGCAGCCGACAGCACCATCGTGGAGCGTTTCATGTGGGGGACTCCATTCGTGCCGAGGACGTCCGCAGGCGTGGTGGGAACGCCGGCCGGATGTCCGTCGGGTGAACTGCTGGTCCCGCAGAGTCTGTGACGAGTTATCAGCGGTGCGGATGATGCCAACTGGCCATAGGACCAGGCAATCACCTACCCTGCCCCGGCATGTGCCTGGTGTGACGTGCGAGGCGCAGTTATGCTCCCCCCGTGGAGCTCGAGGTCAGGCACCTCCGCGCGCTTTGCGCCATTGCGGATGCGGGAAGTGTGCGGAAGGCCGCGCTGCAACTGGGCATGACGCAGCCCTCGCTCACCACCCAGCTCCGCCGCATCGAAGGGGCCGTCGGGGGCCTGCTGTTCACCCGCGGCCAGACGGGCAGCCGTCCCACGCCCCTGGGCCACTCCGTGCTCTCCCGGGCGCGGCCCATCATCGCCGAGATGACCGCCCTGATGACGGCGGCGCGCGACGCGGCGGCGGGTACGGGCGGGGCCCGGCTGCGGGTCGGCAGCATCGGCGGCCGCGTGGTCGCGGGCTGGCTGCGGCGGCTGCACGCCCGGCTGCCCGATACGGACGTCACCATTCACATAGAGGTCTCCGCGGGCACGTTGCTGCAGCTGCTCACGACCAACCAGCTCGACGTCGCCTTCGTCCACGAGGCCGAGGGTTTCCCTCTGCACATACCACCGGGCGTCGGGCAACGGGTCCTGATGGCACGGGAACCGAGGTTCGTCGCCCTGTCCGCCGCGCATCCGGCGGCCGGCCGCCCGGTGGTGGGGCTCGCCGAACTCGCCGACGACGCCTGGATCGTGGACCCCGCCGCCGACCACGAGTGGTCGGCCCTGCAGCGGGCCTTCACCGCGGCCGGCACCGACCCGCGCCTGATGCACGTGCGCGACGCCGCCACGGCCGCGGACCTCGTCGCCTCGGGCGAGGCCGTACGCGCCTGCCAGCCCACCGCGGAGGCCACGCCCGGCACGGTCCTCCGCCCCCTCTACGGCGACCCCCTCACCGCCGAACTCTCCCTGGCCACCCGCCCCGGCGCCCTCTCCCTCCCGGAAGCCGACGCCGTCTTCGGCGACTTGGAGGACGCCTACCGGTCCCTGGCCTACGCCCACCCGGCCTACCGGTCCTGGCTGCACCGCAACGGCGGCATGCTGCCGGCGGCGTGAGCGGCACGGGGACGGCCCCGCGGCGGGCACGGCACGTCACCGGCGCCCCGGGCCCCGGCCTGCGCCCGCGCCCCTGCCCGCGACACCCGGGCCTGACGGACCTATCGTAATAAAAGAGGACAGCTGCTCATCCCGACGAAAGGGGTGGCTGCCATGGGAGAGCGCAGCCGCAGCGAAGTCGAATCGGAGATCAAGGAAGCGCTGGGCCTCGTCCCGCACTTCTTCTGCGGAATCCCCGACGACCTGCTCGCATACGAATGGGAACTCTTCAAGAGGTTCGAACTCGGCGAAACCCTCATTCCGAACAAGTACAAGGAGCTCATGGGGATCGCCCTGCACTCCGAGACCAAGTGCCGCTACTGCACGCTCTTCCACACCGAAGCAGCCAGGATCTTCGGCGCTTCGGAGGAGGAGATCCAGGAAGCGGTGCACTACGCGAAGCACAGCCTCGGCTGGAGCGCCTACCTCAACGGCATCCGCGAGGACTACGACGACTTCGCCCAGGAACTCGGCCAGATCAAGGGATACCTCGGCTCACAGGGCTGACCTACGGAGAACCGGCGGAAAAGAACCGCCGGAGACGGAGAAGGACCGACCGATGCAGCTGGAGTGGGCCCGGCCGGGCGTTCTGCGGGCGACCTCGCACGTGTACGAGTTCGCGGCGCTGATCGCCGCGGCCCGCTATGTGACCGAGTCCGCTCCCCCGGAAATCGGCGAGGAGGCGCTGGACCGGCTGAAGGAGGTCCTGAGAAGCTACGACGCACAGGCGGCGCGGCTGCACGGGGAACCACCGGAGCGGAATCCGCAGGATTGAAGAGTGGGCACAGACGGATTTGAACCGCCGACATCTGCTTTGTAAGAGCAGCGCTCTACCGCTGAGCTATGCGCCCCGGCACGAGGTGACAGCCTACATGGCACCGCCCGGGTCCCCGCAAATGTGACGGCGGCGGGGCGCGCGCGGGGGTTATCCCCACCCCCCCGGTCCGGTAGCAGGCTTCACCCCGGGTCCGGTAGGAGGCTTCATCGCGTCCGGACGTGATCCACTCCTACGCTTGCCGGGCACACAGCACCGCCGACCCGACTCCGGAGTACCGATGAAGCCGCGCTCCCGCGCCCGTTCCGCCGCCCGCATCTCCCTCGTCACGGCCGGCGTGCTAGCCGCCGGGGCGGCCATGGCCGGCTGCGGGAGCGCCGACGCGAGCGAGGCGAAGCCCGAGACGAAGACGTTCGCGCTGGCCGGCAAGGAGCTGACCGTCCAGTCCGACAACTCGGCCCTGGAGATCGCGCCCGCCGACGTCAAGGGCGTGGAGGTCACGCGCTGGTTCTCCGGGTGGACGCTGGGCGGGACCGCCAAGGTCTCCTGGGAGCTGGACGGCTCCGTGCTGAAGCTGAAGGAGCAGTGCAGCGGGCTGAGCGCGGACTGCGAGTCCCGGCACAGGATCGAGGTGCCGCGCGGGGTGAAGGTGACCGTCAAGAGCGACAACGGCTCGGTCAGGACCCGCGGCTTCGACACCGACCTCAAGATCACCACCGACAACGGCGCGGTGAAGGTCTCCGACTGCAGCGGAGCCCTCGACCTCTTCAGCTCCAACGGCACCGTGCTCACCACCGGCGCCACCCCGTCCCGGGTGAAGGCCGGCTCGGACAACGGCGCGGTGCGCCTCACGCTCACCCGGGTCCCGGACCGGGTGGAGGCCGAGACCGGGAACGGCGCCCTCACCCTCGACCTGCCCCGCGCCTCCTACCGGGTCGACGCGCACAGCCGCAACGGCGAAGAGCACGTGGACGTGCCCCGCGACGACAACAGCAAGCACGTCATCTCGGCCCGCAGCGGCAACGGCGAGCTGAAGATCCGTACGGTGGAGTAGCGCGAACCATCCGTCCTGTGTGTTCGTCCTTACCGGGTGGGAGAATGGCATCCGGGCCAGGGGCGATCCATCGGGAGAGGGCAAGTGACGGCGACCTTCGCGCAGTCCGTACGACCGGCACACCGCCGCTTCCGGGCTGTCAGGGCCCTCACGGCCGGCGCCCGGGACGTCCTCGCCCTC
>NZ_JBAMDC010000375.1:0-6237 GCF_036961605.1 Streptomyces sp. KLMMK | reverse complement strand
CGCGCCGAATTCGCCGAGCGCGGCTACGACAAGGCGTCCATCCGCGCCATCGCCAGGGGCGCGGACGTCGACCCGGCGCTCGTCCACCACTACTACGGCCCCAAGGAACAGATCTTCGCGGCCGCCATCGCCACCGACTTCGCCCCCGCGCTCGAAGCGCCGGACGTCGTCCAGGCCGGCGGCCCGGACGCCCTGGGGGAGCGGCTCACCCGCTTCATCCTCGGCGTGTGGGAGAACCCGGACACCCGCGAACAGCTGCTCGCGATCGTCCGCTCGGCCGTCGCCAACGAGACCGCCGCGGCCGTCTTCCGCGATCTCGTCACCACCCGGCTGATGACCCGCATCGCGGGCGAGCTCGACATCCCCGACCCGAAGCTGCGCTCGGAGCTGGCCGCGGCCCACCTCGTCGGCGTCGCCATGCTGCGCTACGTGATCAAGGTCGAGCCGCTGGCGTCGGCGGACCTGGAGCAGGTGATCGCGATGGTGGCGCCGGCGGTGCAGCGGCACCTGGCGGGGGACGCGTGACGGCGCCCGGCGGGGACGCGTAACCGCGCCTGCGCCACCGGCGTGCGCCGGTGCCTGCACCGCGGACGCGCGTCTCACATGGCGGAAAAACTGTCCGCCCCCTGGAGGGCGGGCGTAGGCTCGAAAGACGCCGACACGTCGACACGCCGACGCGGCGCCACACACTGCGAGGAGTGGAGCAGGATGCCCGAGCTGAGGTCCCGCACCGTCACCCACGGCCGCAACATGGCGGGCGCCCGCGCCCTCATGCGGGCCTCGGGCGTAGCGAGCGAGGACATCGGCAAGCCGATCATCGCCGTGGCCAACTCCTTCACCGAGTTCGTCCCGGGCCACACCCACCTCGCACCGGTCGGCCGGATCGTCTCCGAGGCGATCAAGGCGGCGGGCGCGGTCCCGCGCGAGTTCAACACCATCGCCGTCGACGACGGCATCGCCATGGGCCACGCCGGCATGCTCTACTCGCTGCCCTCCCGCGACCTCATCGCCGACTCCGTCGAGTACATGGTCGAGGCCCACTGCGCCGACGCCCTGATCTGCATCTCCAACTGCGACAAGATCACCCCCGGCATGCTGATGGCCGCCATGCGCCTCAACATCCCCGTGGTCTTCGTCTCCGGCGGCCCCATGGAGGCCGGCCAGGCCACCCTCGTCGACGGCACGGTCCGCAAGCTCGACCTCATCAACGCCATCGTCGACGCGGTCAACGAGAACGTCTCCGACGAGGACGTGCTGCGCATCGAGGAGAACGCCTGCCCGACCTGCGGCTCCTGTTCCGGCATGTTCACCGCCAACTCCATGAACTGCCTCACCGAGGCCATCGGCCTCTCCCTGCCGGGCAACGGCTCCGTCCTCGCCACGCACACGGCCCGCAAGGCCCTCTACGAGAACGCCGCCCGCACGGTCGTCGAGATCACCAAGCGCTACTACGAGGACGGCGACGACTCCGTCCTCCCGCGCAACATCGCCACCCGCGCCGCCTTCGACAACGCCATGGCCCTCGACATCGCCATGGGCGGCTCGACCAACACGATCCTGCACCTGCTCGCCGCCGCGCAGGAGGCCGGGCTGGACTACGACCTCAGCGACATCGACGCCGTCTCGCGCCGCGTCCCCTGCCTCGCCAAGGTCGCCCCGAACGTCGCCCCCGGCGGCACGTACTACATGGAGGACGTGCACCGGGCCGGCGGCATCCCCGCCATCCTCGGCGAGCTCTACCGCGCGGGCCTCCTCGACGAGGACGTGCACACCGTCCACTCGCCCGGCATCAAGGAATGGCTGGAGGCGTGGGACGTGCGCGGCGGCTCGCCCACCCCCGAGGCCGTCGAGCTGTGGCACGCCGCCCCCGGCTGCGTCCGCTCCGCCACCGCCTTCTCCCAGTCCGAGCGCTGGGAGTCCCTCGACGTGGACGCCGCGGGCGGCTGCATCCGCGACGCCGCCCACGCCTACTCCAAGGACGGCGGCCTGGCGGTGCTGAAGGGCAACCTCGCCGTCGACGGCTGCGTGGTGAAGACCGCCGGCGTCGACGAGTCGATCTGGACCTTCGAGGGCCCGGCCGTCGTCTGCGAATCGCAGGAGGAGGCGGTCGACAAGATCCTGACCAAGTCGGTGAAGGAGGGCGACGTCGTCGTCATCCGCTACGAGGGCCCGCGCGGCGGCCCCGGCATGCAGGAGATGCTCTACCCCACGTCCTTCCTCAAGGGCCGCGGACTCGGCAAGGCCTGCGCGCTCGTCACCGACGGCCGCTTCTCCGGCGGCACGTCGGGCCTGTCGATCGGCCACGCCTCGCCGGAGGCGGCCTCGGGCGGCACGATCGCCCTGGTGCAGGACGGCGACCGCATCCGCATCGACATCCCGAACCGCTCGATCGAACTCCTCGTCGACGAGCCCGAGCTCACCGCCCGCCGCGAGGCCCTCGGCGGCACGTACGCCCCGAAGAACCGCGAGCGCAAGGTCTCGGCGGCGCTGCGGGCGTACGCGGCGATGGCGACGAGCGCGGACCGGGGCGCGGTGCGGGACGTCAGCCTTCTGGAAGGCTGACTGACGAGGCATTGAGCGGGCGGCTGGGCAGGCCGGACGGCTGGGCAGGCCGGGTGGCCGGGTGGCCGGGTTCGGGGGACTGTCCGGCGGTGCCGGACCGGGCGAGCCCGGGCGGTCCGCGGTTCGCAGTTCGGCTCGAAAGGCGCGCAAGGCAGGCCCCCCGCAGGGGGCATCGCCGGGGCCAGCGCAGTTGTCAGCGCCAGCCTGCCGGATCCCGGGCGCTGACCGCGAACACCGTTCCGTCCGGCGCGGCGCCGAACACCCGGCCGTCCGCCGCGACCGGCGCCGGCAGCAGATCGAGGTAGCCGCGCCCGGCCCGGGTCAGGCGGGGGGACGTCTGCCCGAGCAGCGTCCCCTTGGCCGTGCCGACGGCCAGCAGCCGCCCGTCCGCCGCCGAGAAGTACACCCGGTCACCGTCGGCGGCGACCAGCGCGGACGCATTGGCCACGGACGTGTCCAGTCGCCACAGCTGTCCCCTGCGCTCAACTGTCCCCACCGCCGTCAGCCCGCCGTCCGTGGACAGCAGGTACACCGCATCGCCGCGGGCCGCAGCGACCGCGCTCGCAACGTTGAGCGGCGTGGCGAGCGGCACGCGCGTCTCGCGCCGCGCGCCCGGCTCGTAGCGGACGACGGCCGCCACCCGGTTGTCCTTGTCGGGAGCCGTCAGCAACAGCGCACCGTCAGCCCCGGCCCCCGCCCCCACCGCGGTCAGGTCGCCGTCGGCCGTCCGCTCCCACAGCGTCGTCCCCCGCGCCGGGTCGACCGCGAGGATCCGCGTGCGGTGGCGGCCCTGACCGGCCGGCGCCACGGCGTACACCGGCCCCCGGCCGTAGAACGAGAAGACCGGCTTGGACCGCTCCGGCAGTCCCAGCCCGTGCCGCCAGCGCTCCTTGTTCGTACCGCCGTCGACGGCCGCCACCGTGCCGTCGGCGGCGACCAGCAGCACGGTGTCGCCCGCGTGGTACACCCGGCCGCGGTACGCGGACACGTCCCGCGTCCAGCGCGGCTCACCGGTCGCCGGGTCCAGCGCCGACAGCCGCCCGCCGTCCCCCGACAGGACGTGGACGAGACCGCCGGAGACCACGGGGGCGGGGACGGGAGCGGTGGAGGCGGAGGTGGCGGCGGCCCCGGAACCTCCGTCGCGGGCGCTCCTCCGCCAGGCGACCTTGCCGTCGGCGGCGTCGATACGAGCCGCCTGCACGCCCCGCGCGGAGCAGTACAGCGCGTCCCCTCCGTACACACAGGACCCCGCCCGCACCGTGCCGTCCCCCGCCGCGCCCTCCGGCACGGATGTCTCCCACGGCTGCCGGTCCGCCGAGGCCACGGTGGGCCGCGTCTGCAGCGGCCGGTCCGCGTCGCCGCTGCGGCTCAACGCCCACGTCCCGCCGACGACGAGCGCGGCCGTCGCGACACCGGCCGCGACGAGCCACGGCAGACGCCGCCGCCGGGGGAGGGGAGAGGCCTGGGGAGCAGGAGCTGCAGGAACTGCAGAAGCTGCAGGAGTAAGGGGAGCGGAAGGAGAGGACGGGGAGTCCTCACGAGCGTGGGGGACCCGGACATGCGTCGGCACGGACGCGTCCGGCACGGCCGCCTCGACGAGACGTCCCCCGTACTGAGGAACCCGCGGCAGCCGAGCCATGATCTCGTCCGGCGTCGGCCGTCGCTCCGGCTCCTTCGCCAGGCAGTCCTGGATCAGCGGTACGAGATCGGCCGGCACTCCCGTCAGATCCGGCTCGGTGTGCACCACCTGGTACGCGACGATGTACGGGCTCTCCGACTCGAACGGCCCCCGCCCGGTCGCAGCGTGCACGAGCAGCGAGGCCAGCGCGAACACGTCCGCCGCGGGCCCCACCTCGCGCGGCCGCTGGAACTGCTCGGGCGCCATGAACGGCGGCGTACCGATCAGCTTCCCGGTCTCGGTCCGCAGCTCGCTGTCGTAGGGGCGGGAGATGCCGAAGTCGATGACCTTGGGCCCGTCCTCGGCGAGCAGCACATTGCTCGGCTTGAGGTCCCGGTGCACGACGCCGGCCCGGTGGATGTCCCGCAGCGCCTCGGCCAGCCCGGCCGCCAGGCGCCGCACCTCCGCCGGACTGAGAGGCCCGTTCCGCTTCACACGCTCGGAGAGGGTGGGGCCGGGGATGTAGAGGGTGGCCATCCAGGGCCGGTCACCGTCGGGGTCGGCGTCCACGAGCGGCGCGGTGAACGCGCCGCTGACGCGCCGGGCGGCCGCGACCTCCTGCCGGAACCGCGCCCTGAACTCGGGGTCCTCCGCGTATTCGGCGTGCACCACCTTGACCGCGAGGCGCATTCCGGAGGAGGAGCGGGCCAGGTGCACGACCCCCATGCCGCCGGAGCCGAGACGTCCTTCCAGCCGGTACCGGCCGGCGAATTCCGGATCCTCCGCTTCCGGGCCCGTCCAGGCACTGCGCAGCGGCGGCATTCCCCCACCCCCGTTGTCTGTCGGCCGCGAAGTGCGCGGCTTCCGGAGCCTAATCGATGAGATCCGGCAATCCCGGGAAGCCGTGCCGCGCCTTGCTAGCCTGCACTGCACATGACATTGCATGTCTTTGATCTACACAGCATCGATCAACACGTCATTGATCGACGGTGAACGCTCAAGCGGGGGAGGGGCCGAAAATGGCCACCAGCGAGATCAACGAGATCAACCAGATCAACGAGACTGATGGGGCCGACGGGGCCGATGGGGCCGACGGCGCAGGCAGCGTCGGCAGCGCAATCGAGAACGACGCGCTGTCCGCCCGTTCGGCGGCCGGCACCGTCTACTACCCGGTCGCCCCGGGCGAGCAGGTCAACGTACGCCGCGGCCCGAACACCGGCAGCCAGATCGTCCGCGTCCTCCCGGAGGACTCCCGCATCGCGATCCGCTGCCAGACCCGCGGCGAAACGATCACCGGCCCCTACGGCACCACCGACATCTGGGACAGCATCGCCCCCGGCCAGTACGTGTCCGACGCGTATGTGAAGACGGGCAGCGACGGCTTTGTGACCATCCGCTGCTCCTGAAGGCTTCCGGTGGCGCTGCTCCTGCCGGCTCCCGCCGGCTCCTCACCTCGGCCGGGATAATCGAGACATGAGCGAAGAGCTGCCGGAAGGACCTCAGCCGGAACCGATCAGGTTCTTCGGCACCACGTGGCTGAATCACGACGGCGGGTACGCCCTGCGCCGTGCCGGCGTGGGCCTCGGCGCACTGGCCGCCGCCGCGGCGGGCGCACTGGTCCTGCGCTTCGGCTACGAGGGCCTGGCCATCGCCCAGGTGGGCGGCCTGGTCAGCACCATGGTGGTCGTCGCGTTCGCGGTGTGCAGCGCCTTGTCCTTCCGCCGCACCTGGGAACGCTTCGGCCGCCGCCCCGACCCCGCGGCCGACCCCCACGCCGAGCGGTCGATGCAGAGCCTGATGATGATCGGCTTCGTCGGCGCCCTGCTCGCCTACGCACTCCGCACACTCAAGGAAGCCCCCGGCGAGCAGCTCCACCGCCGGGAGTACGAGGAGGCCGTCGCGCGGTACGAGCGGCGGAGCGAGCGGAAGCGCCGCCGCAAGCGCTAGGGGGCGTGTCGTCCGAGCGCCGGGCGAGCACCCGGGGGGTGGCAACGCGGCCCCCAAACCTCGTGTAGTGTTCTCCGAGTTGCCGCGGGGTCCGCAAGGACGGCGGGGCA
>NZ_JBAMDC010000374.1:0-6244 GCF_036961605.1 Streptomyces sp. KLMMK | reverse complement strand
CCCCCGGCGCCCAGCCGCCCCGCCCCGGCATGACGGTCCTCGTCCGCGACGGCCGGATCGAGCTGGCCGGCCGGACCGCGGAGGTCCCGGAGCCCCCGGACGCCCGCGTGGTGGACCTCGACGGCAAGTACGTCATCCCGGGCCTGATCGCGGTGCAGGTGTCCGGCAACGGCGCCGGAGCGGACGGCCCGTCAGGAGAGGCTGCGGCGCGGCTGTCCGCAGTGACGACCCTCGCCCGACCCGGCAGCCCGCCCGTCGACGGCTCGCCCGCCCTGTGGCCGGGATCCGTCGAAGCGCGCGACGAGGCGGCGGCCCGCCGGGCGGTGCGCAGGGCCGCGGCCGGCGGCGCGGCCTTCGTAGGCGTGCACCCGCGGTTGTCCCGGGCGGCGTATCGCGCCCTGGCCGAGGAGGCCCGCATCCTCCGCATCCCGTACGGGGGCCACTGCCCGGACGCGGTGCCGCTCGCGGAGGCGTCCGACGCCGGGCAGCGGATCGTCGAGCACCTCTACGCGCTCCTGCTGGCCACGTCCACCCGGGACGAGGAGATCCGGCACGGCCTCGCGGGCACAGGCTCCGGGACCGCCGTGGATTCCGCACGCCGCAACACCCACCCCGGCCGGTACCGCGACTGGCTCCGGCGGATCCGGCGCCTGGAGTGGACGGCCGTCCGGTCCTACTACCCCGACCGCGCGGACCGCCTCTTCGACCACCTTGCCGCCAACGGCACCTGGGTCGCCCCGTCCCTCACTGCGCACCGCTCCTTGGAGGAATGGGAAACCGACTCCCCCTGCCTCCGGGGGATCCGCGCCCACCGCCTCCACCTGGTCGCGGAGCTGCACCGCCGCGGAGTGCCGGTCCTCGCCGGCAGTACGCACGCGGACGGCCTCCACGAGGAGATGGAGCAGCTGGCCGGGGCGGGCCTCGGCGCCGCGGAGGCGCTCCGTGCGGCCACGTCCGGGCCCGCACGGGCCCTGGGCCTCGCGGACGAGATCGGCACGGTCGAGCCGGGCCGGGCGGCGGACCTCGTCGTCCTGGACGCGGATCCGCTGCGCGACATCACGGCCGTCCGCCGGATCGCCGCGGTGGTCGTACGAGGCAGGCTGATCACAAGGTGAGCGGTAGAGGGAAAGCAGGCGAGGCCCGAGGGGCGGGCTAGGCCGAGGGCTCGCCGAGGCCCGCCATGATGATCCGGCCGATGCGCGAGTCCGGGGCCGTCGCGGCGTCCCCCTTCGCATCGGTGGAGTTCACCGAGTACACCAGCGACCGCGTCCCGTCCTGCGTGGCCCCGAAGCCGCTGAGGTACCCGTAACGGCTCCCGGACTTGCCCCAGTAGACCGGGCCGCCCTTGACGAGCTGGATGCGCGTGAGGCCGCTGGAGTACGCAGCCGGCCTCGAGCTCCCGTACGTGGGCACCTCGGGCACGGTGAACATCAGCTTCAGCTCCTGCTGCGGCACGACACGCCCGGCGAAGAGGGCGGAGGTGAAGCGCTCCAGGTCGGCCGTCGTCGTGATGAGGTCGCCGGAGGCCCACGTCTCGGACTGGTCCCACTCGGTCGTGTCGACGAGCCGGGTGCCGCCGCCCGCGCCCTCGATCGCCTCGTAGCCGTGCGTGTGGCGGCCCTTGATGCGGGGGTCCGCCCCGGGGCTGTAGGTGTCCTTGAGCCCGGCGCGGTCGATCACCCGCGTCCGCAGCTCCTGCTCGTACGTCCGGCCCGTGACCTTCTCGATCAGCAGCCCCAGCACGTTGTAGCCGATGTTGGAGTAGTGCTGCCGGGTTCCGGGGGTGAACTCCATGGGCTTGCCGAAGCCCGCCTGGACGAGCGCGCGGTGGTCCCAGGTGGTGTAGCGGCCCTTGTCCCAGCCGGGGCTCTTCGGCGCCTCGCGGGTGTCCCCTCCCGGCAGGCCGCTCGTGTAGTCGAGCAGCTGCCGGACCTTGACGTCCGGGTAGTGGGCGGGCAGCAGGCCGGGCAGGTAGTGCTGCACCGTGCCGTCGAGGTCCAGCTTCCCCTCGTGGACGAGCTGGAGCGCGACGGCCGCCGTGAACGTCTTGGTGATGCTGCCCGCGCGGAAGCGCTCGTCGCCCTTGACCGGCCGGTGCGTCCGCAGGTCGGCCCGGCCCGCCGCCCCGCTCCAGCGCAGGTCCTCGCCCTTGTAACGGACCTGCGCGGCGGTGGCGTCGGCGGCCGGCAGCCCGTCGATCGCCTTCCGGAGCGCCGCGGCCTTGGCGAGCGCGGCCGTATGGGCGGATGTGGAGGCTGCGGAAGCTGTGGATGCTGCGGAAGCTGCGGCACCGGTGTCACGCGTGATGCCGGGGCCACTGGTGGCGGCTGCCGCGGCGGGCCCGGCCGCGGTCACTCCCGCGGCGACGACGGTCGCGGCGAGGACGGCAATTCGGTTACGGCGCATACGGCGCAAGACGGTTTCCCCCTGAGGACTGCTGCATCGCTGCAGCCGGATCTCTACGACGGAGTCCATCCTCGTGAGCGGCGCAGGCCGGCGGATCGCCGGAGCGAGGGGTATCCGGTGCCGTCCGCCTCCGTCGCACGAGGGAGGGAAAGGGAGAGAGGAAGGGCGTGCGCGGTCACCCGCCGGGAGCGATCAGCCCGCTCTCGTACGCGCAGATCACCGCCTGGATCCGGTCCCGCAGCCCGAGCTTCGACAGCACGTTGCTGACGTGGGTCTTCACCGTGTGCTCGCTGACCACCAGCTCCGCCGCGATCTCCGCGTTCGACAGCCCGCGCCCGAGGAGGACCAGCGTCTCGCGCTCACGCGCGGTCAGCGCCCCCAGCTCCGGCCCGGCCGTGACGACCTGCCCGCGGCTCGTGAAGTCCGCGACCAGGCGGCGAGCCACGGACGGCGCGAGCAAGGAGTCGCCAGCGACGACGACCCGCACCGCATGCACGAGGTCGTCGCGCCGCACGTCCTTGAGCAGGAACCCGCTGGCCCCCGCGTGCAACGCCTCGTAGACGTAGTCGTCCTGGTCGAAGGTGGTGAGCATGACGGCCCGGCAGCCGGTCTCCGCGCAGATCCTGCGGGCCGCCTCGATGCCGTCCATGCGCGGCATGCGGATGTCGAGGAGGACGACGTCGGGCGCGTGCCGCCGCACGGCCGCCACGGCCTCGGCCCCGTCACCGGCCTCCGCCACGACCTCGATGTCCGGCTGGGCGGACAGGATCATCGCGAAGCCGCTGCGCACCAGCTCCTGGTCGTCCGCCACCACCACACGGATCGTCACGCCGCCCCCACCTCCGCAGGCGAGGAGATCACGACGGGCAGCTCCAGGCAAACGCGGAAGCCGCGGCCGTCCGGACCGGGCCCGGCCGAGGCCGTGCCGCCGTGCGCGGCGGCCCGTTCCCGGATGCCGATCAGGCCCCTTCCGCTGCCCGCGCCACCCGGCTTGAGGACGCCGGTGCCGTCGTCCGTCACGGTGACGGCCAGCAGGCCCTGCCTCTGCCTCTGTCCCTGCCTCTGTCCCTGCTCCTGCCCCTGTCCTCCCTGCTTCCAGGCGAGGCGTACGGACACCGAGCGTGCGTCGGAGTGCTTCAGGACGTTCGTCAGCGCCTCCTGGACCACGCGGTAGACGGTGACCTGCGCGTCGGCGGCGAGCGGCTGAGGCTTCCCTTCCGTCAGCAGGACCACGGACAGCCCCGCCCGCCGGACCTCCCCGACCAGGGAGTCCAGACCGTCCAGGGTCGGCTGCGGAGCCAGCTCCCTCAGGCCGCCCGGATCCCCCGGGCCCCTTGGGTCCCTCGGGCCTCCCGGCTCCTCCTTCAGCACGCCGAGCATGCGCCGCAGCTGCACCATCGCGTCCCGCCCGGCCCCGGCGATCGCGTCGAACGCCGCCTCCGCCCGGTCGGGATCCGACCGTACGACCAAGGGCCCGGCCTCCGCCTGCACCACCATCAGGCTGACAGCGTGCGACAGGATGTCGTGCATCTCCCGGGCGATCCGCGCCCGTTCCCGCTCGGCGGCCCGCTCGGCCTCCACGACCCGCGCCCGCTCCAGCTCCGCGGCGCGCGCCTCGACCGCCTCGGTGTACGCCTGCCGGGTACGCGCCAGCACGCCGAGCGCGTACACCATGGAGAAGAGGAAGAAGGCGAAGAGATACTCGCGGGCCGTATTGGTCCGCAGGGCCACCGCGACGGCCACGACCGGCAGCCCGATCCCGACCGTCACCCGCCGCTGCCGCACCCCCGCCTGCGCGGCCACCGTGAAGATGGCCACCAGCGGGCTGTACGGCATCGGCTGCCCCGGCCCGTCCATGGGCAGATACGCCAACCCGGCCACGGTGATCGCCAGCAGGCACGTCAGGGGCGCCCGGCCGCGCCACAGGAGCGGCAGCACGGACAGCGTGGTCATCCCGTAGAACGCCCAGGTGGCGGGCGGCACGTCCGCCGAGCGGGGCACGACGAAGGGGATGGTCACGGCGGCCTGCACCACGGCCGTGATCAGGGCGTCCACGGCCCAGGGGCTACGGACCCGGATACGGAAGCGGAGGCGGGAGCGGAGGCGGGAGCGGAGGCCGGGGCAGGACTTCATCAGGTCCAGGGTTTCATCCGGCGGCTGGACGAACGAGCGCGAGCTCGTACTCCTTGGCCTCGGGGTCGCCCTGCATGGGGATGGTCGTGCCGGTGGGCTCGAAGCCGGCCTTCCGGTAGACCGCCATGGCACGGGCGTTGTCCTCGTGCACAAAGAGGCGTATGCGCTCGACGCGCGGCCGGGACAGGGCCCAGGACCACTCGACGGCGGCGTCGAAGAGCGCCTGGATGAGGCCTGCCCCGCGCCGCTCGGGCCGGACGAAGACCCCGACGATGTGCGTCTGCGGCACGGACGGAGCGCCGCCGAAGACGGCACCCTCCTCCGCCTCCGGGTCCTCGACGAGGACGGTGACCGTACCGTCCCACGTGCCGTCGGGCGCCTCCGCCACGAACGTGGTGACGCGGCACGCCTCGGAGCTCGCCCGCGCCCGCTCCTGCCAATAACTGTCGGGCTGCACGACGGCGTTGTCGTAGGTGTCGAGAAAAGCGATGGGCGCCACGGGGTCCAAAAGCGCTGTCAGGCGCAGTTCCTTGGACTTCTCCCAATCGCCCGCCTGCACAGGCCTGATGATGTGCTCCATCCTTTGATCGTCACCCCGGACGGACGACACGAGCAATGTGTTTTCGCTCTCTGGCGGACGGGCAGAGGGGTGCGCATGACGGATGAACAGGCGGGTGGGACAGCCGTGGTCGCGGTGGTCATGGGAGCGGACGAACTACCGGTCGTCATGCCGCCCGATCTCCGCGCGGGGCTGGGCACGTTGACGGGACGTGAGGTCCGCGTGATCCCGGTGGGCGATGGGCCCGGGCTCCTCACGGGCCCGGCCGGCCTGGGCGACGTGGACATCCTCGTCACGGGGTGGGGGTGCCCGCCGCTGACGAAGGCCGTCCTCGAGACTGCACCGCAGCTGAGGGCCGTCATCCACGCAGCAGGCTCGGTGAAGCAGCTGGTGACCGAGGCGGTGTGGGAACGGCGGATCGCCGTCTCCTCGGCGGCGGAGGCCAATGCGGGACCGGTCGCCGACTTCACCCTGGCGGTCATCGGGCTCGCGGCGAAGGGAGCCTTGCCGGCGGCCGCCGCATACGCCGACGGCGGCCACTGGCCGGCCTTCCGCGACCGTCAGGGCGCCGACGGCCGGACCGTCGGTGTCCTCGGTGCTTCCCGCATCGGCCGACGGGTGATCGCAGGCCTACGGGCTTCCGCGGCCGGATACCGGGTGCTGCTCCACGACCCGTATGTGACGGACGAGGAAGCCGCACGGCTGGGGACGGAACGGGTGGACCGCCTGGCCGACCTCTGCCGCGCCTCCGGCATCGTGACGGTCCACGCTCCCGGGACACCGGACACGTACCGCTTGCTGGACGCGGAACACCTGGCCCTCATCCCGGACGGCGGCACGGTCATCAACACGGCACGGGGGTCCATCGTCGACACCGAAAGCCTGGAACGGGAGTGCAGGTCGGGTCGGTTGAACGCCTGGCTCGACGTCACGGACCCCGAGCCGCTGGAAGAGGGGCACGCGCTGTTCCGGCTGCCGAACGTGCTGGTGACGCCCCATATCGCCGGCGCTCAGGGAAGTGAGGGGAGACGGCTCGGGACGTATGCGGTGGAGGAGGCCGGGCGGTGGGTACGGGGAGAGCCGCTGCTGGGGGCGGTGGAGAGGGAGAGCCTGCGGCGCTCGGCGTAAAGCGATTCCGGTGTTTCT
>NZ_JBAMDC010000373.1:0-6249 GCF_036961605.1 Streptomyces sp. KLMMK | reverse complement strand
GGCGCGCGGCGGCCGCAGCACCTGGTACTCGGCGAGGTTCACCTGGCGGGTGACCCTGCGGAACTCGGCGGTGGTGCCGGGCCAGACGGTGGTGTTGCGGCCGTTGGCGTCCAGGTACCAGCTCCGGCAGCCGGTGTTCCAGACCGTGCGCTCCATCCGGCGCTGGACGTGCCGGTTCCAGGCGTTCACCGCGGAGGGGCGGGCGTCGAGCGCCGCCTTGCCGCCGAGGGTGTCCAGCTGCCGCATGAAGTCGGCCAGATAGTTCAGCTGGGATTCGATGATGAGGATCATCGAACTGTTCCCCAGCGCCGTGTTGGGCCCGATGACGGTGAGGAAGTTGGGGAAGCCGGCGGCGCTGGTGCCGCGCAGGGCCGCCATGCCGCCCTTCCACGCCTCGGCGAGCGTCCGGCCGCCGGCACCGGTCACCCGCTGGGCGATCGGCATGTCGGTGACCCGGAAGCCCGTCCCGAAGACGATGGCGTCGGCCTCGGCCTCCGTGCCGTCGGCGGCCACGAGCGTCGATCCCCGCACCTCGGCCAGCTCCGAGGCCACCAGGTCCACGTTGGGCCGGGCGAGCGCCGGGTAGTAGTCGCTGGAGAGCAGGATGCGCTTGCAGCCCAGGCGGTAGCCGGGGGTGAGGCGGGCGCGCAGGACCGGGTCCTTGATCGCCTTGTGCATATGGGACAGGGCCAGCTTCTCGACCACCCGCATCCGGTCCGGGTGCCGGGTGAAGTTGCTGACCTGCAGCTCCCGGATGCCCCAGAGGACGCCGCGGCGCAGCGCGGCCGTCGCGGGCAGCCGGGTGTGCAGCCAGCGCTCGGCGGCGGAGACGGGCCGGTCGAAGCGGGGCAGCACCCACGGCGGGGTGCGCTGGAAGAGGGTCAGGCGGCCCGCCTCCGGCTGGATGCCCGGCACGATCTGGATCGCGGAGGCGCCGGTGCCGATCACCGCGACACGCTTGCCGCGCAGGTCGTAGTCGTGGTCCCAGCGGGCGGAGTGGAAGACCCGGCCGGGGAAGGAGTCCAGGCCGGGCACGTCCGGCACCCGCGGGTCGGCGAGGGGGCCGGTGGCGGAGACGACGACGTCGGCGGTGTAGTCGCCGGCCGAGGTGGTGACCTCCCAGTGCAGCCGCTCCTCGTCCCAGCGCAGCTGCCGCACCTCGGAGTTGAAGCGCAGGTGCGGCCGCAGCCCGAAGGTGTCGGTGACGTGCTCCATGTACGCGCGGATGTGGGGCTGGCCCGAGAAGCTGCGCGGCCAGGCGGGGTTGGGGGCGAAGGAGAAGGAGTAGAGGTGCGAGGGCACGTCGCAGGCGCAGCCGGGATAGGTGTTGTCCCGCCAGGTGCCGCCCACGGAGTCCGCCCGCTCCAGGACCACGAAGTCGGTGATCCCCTCGCGCCGCAGCCGGACGGCCGCCCCCAGTCCGCCGAAGCCGGACCCGATCACCGCCACCCGTACGTGCTGACGCTCATGCTCGGCCATGCCGCCGCCTCCCGGATCCGACACAACTGCGCCAGCAATCACTGGCACGATGGGGAGCGTAGGGCAGCGCACCGGCGGAGCGATAGGGGTACAGGGAAAGGAAGTTACCGTCGGTCGCACGTAGGCTTCGCGCGTGGCGAGCGACCGAGGAACCGTGGTGAGGGACCGACAGACGAGGACCGGGGACCCCATGGGCGGCGAACGCGAGTACCGCGTGACGGAGCTGGCCGAGGAGGCCGGCATCACCGTCCGCACCCTGCGCTTCTACCGCGAGCGCAAGCTGCTCCCGCCGCCGCGCCGCGAGGGCCGCATCGCCTGGTACGGCCACCACCACCTGGCCCGGCTGCGCACGATCGGCGCGCTCCTGGAGCGCGGGCACACCCTCGGCGGGATCGCCGAGCTGCTGAGCGCCTTCGAGTGCGGGCGGGACGTGGGCGAGCTGCTGGGGCTGGCGGGGGCGGCCATCGGCGTCCCGTGGGCGGAGGAGGCGGCCGTCCGCCTCACCCCGGAGGAGCTGGCCGACCGCTTCGCCGGCGAGGTCACCCCGGAGAACCTGACCGCCTCGCTCGACCTCGGCTACCTGGCCGTCGACGGCGAGGAGATCGTCCACGTCAGCCGGCGCCTCCTCGATGCCTCGACCGACCTGGTGCGGCACGGCATCCCACTGGCCGCGGTGCTCACCGCGGGCCGCGAGGTGCGGGCCCACGCGGACGCCTTGGCCGAGACCTTCACCGGCCTCCTGCGCGACCACGTGCTGACCGGCCCGCCGCCGGACGGGGGCGGCGACGCCGCCGAGACCCTGGGCCGGCTGCGCGACCTCGCCAGGACGGTGGTGGACGCGGAGCTCGCCATGGCCGTGGACCGGCGCGTGCGCACCGAGCTGGAAACCCGGCTCGGTGCGCACGGCGCCGCCGGCGAACCGGGACCCGCCAGACCCGGCTGACGGCGGCGAGGACGCACGGGCGCGCCATGCCGCGACCACACCCGCACGCCGGCCGGTCGGGCCAACTGTGCTCGTGCAGAAGAGAATTGAAGCAGCCCGGCCCGCCCCGGAGGGCGGGAAGCCAAGGTCCGCCCGTGCAAACGGCGTGATTGCGCCGAAAGCGCGGAGGGCCCGTGCCCGCGGGGGCTCAGCCGAAGACGCCGGTCACCGGCGCATGGTCCGACCAGCGCAGGTCGTGCGAGGCCGCCCGCTCCACCGTCGCCTTCAGCGCCCGCTCCGCCAGCCCCGGCGTCGCGACCAGGTAGTCGATGCGCCAGCCCGAGTCGTTGTCGAAGGCGCGGCCGCGGTAGGACCACCACGAGTACGGGCCGTCGACGCCCGGGTGGAGGGCGCGGACCACGTCCGTGTACTCCTCGAAGACCTTGGTCAGCCACTCCCGCTCCTCGGGCAGGAAGCCCGCGCTCTTGCGGTTGGCCTTCCAGTTCTTCAGGTCGGCCTCGGTGTGGGCGATGTTCCAGTCGCCGCAGACCAGGACCTCGCGGCCGTCCGCCGCCGCGCGGGCCTTCAGGGCCACCAGGTACGGCAGGAACTCCGCCATGAAGCGTTCCTTCTCGTCCTGCCGCTCCGTGCCGACCTCGCCCGAGGGCAGGTAGAGGCTTGCGACCGTCACGCCCGGGAAGTCGGCCTCCACGTAGCGCCCGCTGCCGTCGAACTCGGCCGAGCCGAAGCCGATGCGCACGGCGTCCGGCTCGCGCCGCGAGTACAGGGAGACGCCGGCCCGGCCCTTGGCCGCCGCCGGGGCGTGCACCGTGAACCAGCCCTCGGGCTCACGGACCTCGTCGGGCAGCTGGTGCGGCTCCGCGCGGACCTCCTGCAGGCAGACCACGTCCGCCCCGGTCTGCGCCAGCCACTCCACGAAGCCCTTCTTGGAGGCCGCGCGCAGCCCATTCACATTTACGCTCGTAACGGTCAGCATTCCGGCACGATACCGACTTCCGTACGATGCCTTGAATGCAGATCTTGCCGGTCGCATACGACCATCCCGACGCGGTGAAGCTCCAGGACCGGGTGCAACTGGAGTACGTGGAACGGTACGGAGACGGCGATCTCACCCCGCTGGAGCCGACCCAGTTCGCCCCGCCGCGTGGCCTATATCTCATCGCCTACGAACCCGGCGGCGCGCCCGTGGCCACCGGCGGCTGGCGCGCCCGGGAGGCGGGCGAGGAGGGCTACGCGGACGGCGACGCCGAGCTGAAACGGATGTACGTGGTGCCGGAGGCGCGCGGGCGGGGCCTGGCGCGGCGGATCCTCGCGGAGCTGGAGGACAGCGCCCGGGAGGCGGGCCGCACGCGCATGGTCCTGGAGACCGGCGACCAGCAGCCCGAGGCGATATCCCTGTACATGTCGTGCGGGTACGCGCCGGTGCCGGCGGCGGAGAAGTTCGGCCTGTACCGGTCCTACGACAGCAGCCGCTGTTTCACGAAGCTGCTGGTCCCGCTGGTCCCCGCGCCCCGCTGACCCCGGCCGCCGCCCCGCCCCCGCCTCACTTCTGCGCGATGGCCGCCTCCACCTCGTGGCGGATGTCCTCCGTCCGGTAGCGCGTGGCCTCCCCGTAGTGGGCGAGGACCTCGTCGGCCTCCTCCGGCCCGTCCTCGGCGATCTCGGCGACCAGGACCGTGCTGCCCGGCGGGACCTCCGCCGCCAGCATCTCCAGGGCGGCGTTCGCGCCCGTCGCCTCGCGCGCGTCGCGCACCCCGCCGATGAGGCCGCCCGCACCGAAGCCGATCATGACGCCGAGCGGGCCGCCGAGGATGCCCAGCAGGCCCCCGATCAGGCCGCCGACGGCGAAGGCGCGGGCCGTGCCGGAGTTGTCGACGGCGTCGGGGAAGTCCAGGGTGCCGTCGTCCGCGCGGGCGATCACCGCGCCCTCGCGGAGGGTGAACCGGCCGGCGGCGTGCCCCGCGCGGAGGTCGTCCAGCGCCCGGTGGCCCTTCTCGGGCGAGGCGACGTTCAAGAAGAGGACGTTGTCTTCCTTCATGGCTTCCACTGTTGGGGCAGTCGGCCCGCCCCGCACCTCAGGACGGCCGGCGCCCCGGCAGGCCCGGCCCCGGAGAACCGGCCTCAGGACGGCTCGCCGGTGGGCCGGGCCCCGTTCCGCACCGACGCGGTCAGGTCCAGCGTCGCCTGCGCGCCCCCGCCGCCGGGGTTGGCGAAGGCCAGGCCCGCGCCCAGCACCCGCGCCTGGCCCGCCGCGATCGTCAGCCCCAGGCCCAGGCCGGAGCCCGAACCCGTACGGAAGCGCTGCGGGCCGCAGGTCAGCAGGTCGGCCGGGAAGCCGGGGCCGCCGTCGCGGACCCGCACGGTGCCGCCGTCGACCTCCACGGTCACCTGACCGCCGCCGTGCCGGAAGGCGTTGGTGACGAGGTTGGCCAGGATCCTCTCGACGCGGCGGGCGTCGGTCTCGACCAGGCAGTCGCGCACGACCCGCACCTCCGCCGCCTCCTTGCCGTCCGCCACGGCCGAGCGGACCGCACGCCGCGTCAGCTCGCCCAGCGCCCGGACCTCGGTCTCGGCGCGCTCGGCCGAGCCGTCCAGGCGGGCCACCTCCAGGACGTCCTCCATCAGCGCCCGGACCCGCTCCGCCCGCTCCCGCACCATCTCGGCGGGCCGGCCGGGCGGCAGCACCGCGGCCGCGGCGACCAGGCCCGCGACGGGGGTGCGCAGTTCGTGGGCGATGTTCGAGGTGACCTCGCGCTCGGCCTGCAGGCGGGCGTCCAGCGCGTCGGCCATCGTGTTGACGGCGACGATCAGGCGGGCAATCTCGTCCTGCCCGCCGCGCGGCTTGAGGCGGGCGCTGAAGTCGCCGTCGGCGATGCGCTCGGCCGTCCGGGCGGAGGCGTTGAGGCGGCGGCCGGCGACGGTCGCGAGGCCCACACCGACGACGCCCGCGAAGGCGGTGCCCAGGCCGCCCGCCCACCACAGGGCCTCGTCGAGCCTGCGGAGGTTCTGGGTCTGCCGGGCGTAGGGGTGCTTGACGACGATGGTGTCGCGGCCGAGGCGGCCGGCGGCCCACAGCACCGGTACGGAGCCGCTGCGGTCCAGATGGGTGGCGCGCCCGCCCCCTTCGACGGCCTTCCGCAGCGGCCCGGGTATGTGCTCGGGGTTGACGAGCGTCCGCGGCCGGTGGACGCCCGCGGCGTGGTCCTCCACGGCCGTGACGAGCCGGCCCTCGATGGCCTCGCGCGCGGTCTCCAGCTGGTTGCGGGCGGTGCGGTGGTGCACGACGAGCCCCATGATGACGGCGACCAGGGCTGCGGTGGCGGTGATGGCCACGCCGATCTTCGTGCGCAGTCCCATGGCTTCTGGCTCCTCGGCGGCGGGTCGGACCGGCTGGTGGCGGGGCCCGGGCGGGGTGGGCCTATCAGGTCGGGTCGTTCCGATGGGGCCATTCGTGCCAAATGTAACCGGCGTGGCTGGTTTGCCGACCGCGTCCTTGCCGTGCGGCGGTCATCTGCTCGTAGGATCACCGCGCCTCAGTGGTCCGGTCCAGTCGCTGCAGTCGCTGCAGCGTCACGCTCGTCGCGATGGAGGTCACTCATGCATATTGCCCGTCGCAGGCTCCTCGGCGCCCTCGCCGGAGCGGCGGCCGCCGGGGCGGTGCCCGGCGTGGCCGCCGCGGCCGTGCCCGGGGGCACGGGAGGCGCGGACGGCACGGAGGGTGCCGAGGGGGCGGACGGCGCAGAAGGCGCCGCGGGCCCCGATACGGAGTCCGCCGCCGACTTCGAAGACGTGACCTCCGCGGGGGACGAGAGCGCCCAGGCGGGGAT
>NZ_JBAMDC010000372.1:0-6267 GCF_036961605.1 Streptomyces sp. KLMMK | reverse complement strand
CCGGCGACGACCCGGCGGCGGGAGTACGCCCTGGTGACGTGCTCACGCATCGCCGGCCCCCTGCAGGGCGGTGGCGTTGCGCCGCAGCACCGCCGTCATGGCGTCGAGGGTCGCGGCGAAGTCGGCGTCGAGTTCGTGGAGGTAGGAGTTCTCGCGCAGCACGGCCGAGGACGGGGCCTCGGTCAGGGTGATGCTGAGGGTGAGGGTGAGGTCGCCGTCCTCGTCCTCCCCCACCTGGTTGGTGATCACCGCGAGGTCGGAGGAGTCCGTGTGCCGGAAGGTGATGCGGCCGGCGGCCTCGTCGGGTGTGACGCGCTGGACGAGCAGCCGCGAGCCGCGCCGGGCCTCGCGCAGGAACCCGTCCTCGTAGCGCTCCAGGACCCGGCACTCGCTGATGGCGGGCACGTAACCGACGGGGTTCTCCGCCTTGTGCAGCAGGACGCGCCACAGCCGCTCGCGCGTGGTGCACGGGGTTCCGGGGACGTTACCGGTGTCAGTGGCGTCTACGACGTCGGCGGTTTCTACGACGTCGGCGGTGTCTGCAGTGTCGACCTTGCGGGTCCACGAAAGCGTAATCATGCGTTCTCCTGCGGGCGGCGGGGGCGGAGCGGGGGCGGCGGGCAACAGGGAAATGGGCTCGGCGAAACGCCGGTCAGGGGCGTCGACCATCACACGGATCACTGGAAGTCTTCGCCGCGTTCCGGAGCCCGGTCAAAGCCCTTCCCGCTACTGCGTCAGGTGCCGCGGACCGCTTCCGACCGCGCCCTTTCCACCTGACGAAGTGCGCCGCGCGCATATTCGCCCGGCGCCCGACTCCCCTGATGCTGGAGGCAGTTGATACGACCCCACCGGCATCCGACCCGGCATCCGGCCCGGCAGTCGCAGAAACAGGAGAGACGCAATGTCCAAGCGATTCACAGGCAAGGTCGTCCTGGTCACCGGGGGCGGCGAGGGCATCGGCCGCGCCGCCGCCTTTGCGTTCGCACGTGAGGGCGCCGAGGTCGTGGTCGCCGGCCGGCACCCGGAAATGCTGCACGACACCGTTGAGGAGATCAAGGCACTGGGCGGCAGCGCCAGTTGTGGAATTGCCGACGTGACCCACCACGGCGAGGACGGCGGGTCATCCGACGCGGAGGCGATCGTGGCCGCCGTCGTCGAACGGCACGGCCGGCTGGACGTCGCCTTCAACAATGTCACCGAACTCGGCCCGAACCAGCCGGTGGCGGAGATCTGCGAAAGCGTCTGGGGCGAAACCCTGGCCGCCAATCTGACCGGCGTGTGGCTGTCCATGAAGCACGAGATCGCGCACATGGAGCGCAACGGCGGCGGCGTGATCGTGAATACGGCCAGCAACATCGGCAGCCAGGGCATGCTGCCTGGCCTGGGCGCCTACGCCGCGTCGAAGGCCGCGGTGAGCACCCTCACCCAGACCGCCGCCCGCGAATACATCGGCAAGGGCATCCGGATCAACGCGATCAGCCCGTGCCCGCTGGGCCGCGGCGCCAAGGTGGAGGAGATCGCCGACACGGTGCTGTGGCTCGCCTCCGACGAGGCGTCCTACGTCGTCGGCCACGACCTGGTCCTGGACCGCAAGACCGCCGTCTGACCGCCGTCTGACCGCCGCCCTGCCACAGCCTGACCACACCTGACCACAGCCTGGCAGCCGTCCGACGGCTCCGAGAGCCCCCGCGTCACCGAGAGGACTGCGAGAGACGACATGGCCAACATCCTTATCGCCGGGGGCGGCATCGGCGGTCTCGCGGCCGCCGTGTCCGTGGCCCGCCAGGGTCACCGGGCGACCGTGCTGGAGCGCAGCGACGTCTTCGGCGAGGTCGGCGCCGGCATCCAGCTCGGCCCCAACGCCTTCCACGCCCTCGACCGCCTCGGCGTGGGCACCGAGGTCCGCGCGCGGGCGGTGCTCATCGACGAGCTCCAGTTCATGGACGGCACGACGGGTGAGCGCATCACCCGCATGCCGCTGACCGGCGCCTACCGGGAGCGTTTCGGCAACCCGTACGCCGTCGTGCACCGCGGCGACCTCTACCAGGCGCTGCTCGACGCCTGCCGCGCCCACCCCGCCGTCACCCTCCTCGGCGGCCACTACGTGGTGCGCTACGAGCAGGACGCGACGGGCGTCACCGCCGTCACGTGCACCGGGCGCCCCTTCCGCGGCGACGTGCTGGTCGGCGCCGACGGGATCCGCTCGGCCGTGCGCCGCCAGCTCGTCGGCGACGGCGAGCCGCGGGTGTCGGGCCACACCATCTACCGCTCGGTGATCCCCATGGAGCAGGTGCCGCAGGAGCTGCGCTGGAACAGCGTGACGCTGTGGGCAGGGCCGAAGTGGCACTTCGTGCACTACCCCATCGCGGGCGGCAAGTGCCTCAACCTGGCGGCCACCCGGGACGACGCGGCCACCGACCCGGTGGCGGGGCTGCCGGTGCCAGCCGAGGACGTGATCGCCGAGTTCCCCGAACTGGGCCACGCCGCGCGGCGGCTGCTGGAGCTCGGCCAGGGCTGGCGGGCGTGGGTGCTGTGCGACCGCGACCCGGTGCCGGACTGGACGGACGGCCGGGTGACGCTCCTGGGCGACGCCGCGCACCCCATGCTGCAGTACGCCGCGCAGGGCGCGTGCATGGCACTGGAGGACGCGGTGCTCCTCGGCGAGCTGCTGCAGGGCGCCGAGCCGGGCGAGGCCTCCCTCGGGCGCCGGCTGGAGAAGTACAACGCGGCGCGCTGCGAGCGGACCTCGCGCACGCAGCTGGTGGCCCGGGAGATGGGCAAGCAGCTGTACCACCCGGCGGGGGACGCGGCCCGTGCGCGCAACCGGATGCTCTGCTCCCTCACCACGGACGAGATGTACGACAAGGTCGACTGGCTGCACGCGGGCGTGCGCTGACCGCGCGGGCCGGACGGACGCCACGGACGCGCGCAACGGACACACGCGACGGACGCCCCCGGGGAACCGGGGGCGTCCGTCGCGTGGGGGGACTGCGGTCCGGGCGGGCCGGATCAGGACCGGGCCAGGACCCGGCCAGGACCCGGCCGCGACCTGACCATGACCGGATCGACCGGATCAGTGGCCGTGGTGCCCGTCGTCGTGGTGGCCGTATCCGCGGTGGCCGTCGTCGTGGTGACCGTAGCCGTGGCCGCCGTGACCGCCGTAGCCGTGGTGGTCGTGACGGTCGTGGTCGTGGCGGTCCCAGTCGTCGTGACGACCCTCGTGGCGGTGGTGACCGCCGTGGTGGCGCTCGCTGTTCCAGGAGCCGTTGCCCGAGATGATCGGGAGCTCGTCCAGGATGTGCGACAGCGGGTCGTCCCCGTCGCTGATCGTCGAGTTCTCCGTGCAGGACTGCTGCTGCTGCGAGGAGAGGATCGGGATGTCCTGGAGACCGATGTTGATCAGTGCGAGCAGCGACTGGGCGCCGAGCTTGCCGATGCCGATGCACGGCTTGTTCAGCGAGCCGTTGATCAGGCCCATCTGCGGGCTCATGTAGCCGCCCGTCCAGGTGTTTCCGTACATCTGGCCCGCGCCGTTGGCGTTCGCAACGTCCTGGCCGTCGCCGACGGCCATCGCGGGGGTCGCCGACACGCCGACCGCGGAAGCCACGAGGGCGGTCGTGGCCACTACTTTCTTGATCACGCTTGATTCCTCGTTCCGGCTGGACGAATTACGGGTGCTCTCTGCCTAACTCACGAATTTCCGTGAGGTTATTACCCGGCCTGCCCCTTCACCCCTTCGGCCCAGCACCGGGGGGTATTCCGGGAAAGGGAAAGCCCCCTGCAGCGGGGCCCGCACACCCGCCGCAGGGGACTGACGCACCGGTGGGTCAGTGGCCGCCGTGGCCGAAGCCGTTGTGGCCGAAGCCGTTGTGGCCTCCGTGACCGCCGTGACCGTGGCCACCGTCGCTCTTGTTGCCGGAACCGTTGCCCGAGATGATCGGGATCTCCGACAGGATGTGCGACAGCGGGTCGTCCCCGTCGCTGATCGTCGAGTTGTCGGTGCACTGCTGCTGCTGCTGCGACGTGAGGATCGGGATGTCCTGGACGCCGACGTTGATGGCCGCCAGCACCGACTGGACACCAACCTTGCCGATACCCAGGCACGGCTTGTTCAGCGTGCCCTGGATCAGGCTCATCTGCGGGCTTTCCTTGCCGCCGGTGTGCGTGTTGCCGTATCCGGTCTTCGCGGCGTTGCCGTTGGCGACGTCCTGGTCGTTCCCGATAGCCATCGCGGGGCCGGAGATGGTGCCGACCGCGGACACCGCGAGGGCGGTCGTGGCAATTACCTTCTTGAGCACGTCCTAAGCCTTTCGATCGTGTAGCGCCCCCACTGGGAAAGCGTTCTGAATAACTCCGGCCTTATACAGAGGTTCCGGGGTTTCACTCATTCGAGCCAGTGAGGTCACCGCACGTAGGACAGCCCGAAGAATTACTGCCCGACAAATGAAAAGGCGGCGTGCGGTAATACCGGTGGTGCCGGAGCGCGCCCGTCAGAAGGCGGCGTCGACGGGGCGCGCCGCCGCGGGCCCGGCGGCCGGCTCCGCCGCCGGCCCCGCCGCGGGCCCGGCCGCCACCATCGCCTCGTACAGCACGTCCTCCGTCTGTACGCCCAGCAGGATCTGCCCGTCCCCGATCCTGAACACCGGTGGGGTCGGGACGCCGTGGCGGCGCAGCCGGTGCAACTGCCCGCGCAGTTCCTCGGCTTCCTCGGAGCCCTTCGCCAACGCGCCTGCGCCGCCCGGCCCGAGGTCCACTCCGCACTCCTCGGCGACCTCGCGCAGCGTCTCCTCGCCGGCGATGTGCAGGCCGTCGGTGAAGTGCGCACGGAACAGCCGTTCGACCACCGGCTCGGCCAGGCCCTGCTCCGCGGCGCGGCCGATGAGCAGGTGGGCGCGGAAGCTGCCGGTGGCGACGGCCCGGTCGTAGCGCAGCTCCAGTCCGTCGCGGGCGGCCTGCCAGGTGAAGATCTCGGCCTGCGTCGCGGCGTACGGGCCGAGCATGCGCTCCAGTACGGGCATCAGGGGCTGCGGGCTGTCGGAGGCGGCCGGGGCGATCTCGTAGGGGCGGAAGGTGATCGTGACGTCGGCGCCCCGGGCGCGCATGCGGTCGGCCGCGCGGACCAGTCGCGTGTAGCCGATGTAGGAGTGGACGCAGATCACGTCCAGGACCATGTCCGCCTTCACCGTCACCGTTCGGATCCCCCCTCCGACGCCCGCCGGCCCTGCACTTGTCGGTCGGTTGGCTAGTTAGGGAGAACGTAAGACGCGCCTTCTGGGCCGTCAAGCACGTATGTCAAGGAATGGGTGGCGATGCACGCCTCACGGGGTGTCCGGGGAACGATGCTGACGCGGCCCATGTCGGCCGCCCCTATGGCCACTTGGCCACCACGCGACCATCCTGACCACGACAATGTACGTATTGCGTGTCGGTGGTGTCGCGGTCGGCCGCTGCACCCTCCGCCGGGGGCTCTTTCTGCGGCATGATCTCCACTCCCCCTGGCGCGTGCGGAGGCGGACCGGCACGTCCACCTGCCTGCAGGCGCGGTCAGTTGGGATCGACAGGAAGGAAAGCCGTCAGCTAACCGGGCGTCAAGTAGGTTCAGCTAGGGGGCGACAGGTTCACGACAACGGCAGGAGAGACCCATGGGCAGCACCCCTCAGGCGCGCAGGAGCGACACCCGGGAGCGCATCCAGAAAACGGCCCTGGACCTCTTCGTCTCGCGTGGTTACGAGAAGACGTCGCTACGGGAGATCGCCGAGGAGCTCGGCGTCACCAAGGCGGCGCTGTACTACCACTTCAAGACGAAGGAGGACATCCTCAGCGCGATCTCCCGGGATCTGGGCAGGCCGGTCGACGAACTCATCGCCTGGGCCGAGGAGCAGCCGGCCACGATGGACACCAAGCGGGAGCTGCTGCGGCGCTACAGCGTGGCCCTGGGGGCGGCGATGCCGATCTACCACATCCTGCAGGAGAACCAGGCGACGCTGCGGGACCTGGCGATCGGCCAGGAGCTGCGCGACCGGGTCACCTCGATCTCGCGGCTGATGCACGCGGGGGACCTGGCGTTCGACTGCCACGCGCGCGTGGCGAGCGCGGTGATGACCGTCCACTTCGGCGCCTTCACCCCGGACGCCCTGAACGGCACCCCGGAGCAACGCCGCGAGGCCCTCCTGGACGTGGCCCTGGAAACCCTGGCGGGGGTCCGCGCCCCAACGGCGGAGCCGGTGTCCACGGCCGGCGGCTGACGACGCGGGCGCCCGGGAACCC
>NZ_JBAMDC010000371.1:0-6283 GCF_036961605.1 Streptomyces sp. KLMMK | reverse complement strand
ACGCGCTCCACCACGGGCCCGGGCAGCCAGCCCGCGCCCACCAGGGCGCCGGCGCCCTCCGGGGCCAGCCGGCGGGCGACCTCCTCCGGGGCCGGGCGGGCCGCCGGATCCTTGGCCAGGCATTCACCGGCCAGGGAGCGCAGGTCCCCGGCGAGGCCCGGCCCGAGGGCCGGCGCCTCGTGGACGACCTTGTAGAGCAGGACCGCCGCGCCGTCCCCGGCGAAGGGCGGCTCGCCCGTGGCCGCGTAGGCGAGCACGGCCCCCAGGGAGAAGACGTCCGCCGCACCCGTCACCCCGTGGCCGAGGATCTGTTCCGGGGCCATGTAGCCGGGCGAGCCGACCGAGACGCCCGTGGCCGTCAGCGACGCCGTCCCGTCCGTGGCCCGGGCGATGCCGAAATCGATCAGCCGGGGCCCGTCCAGGGTGAGCAGCACGTTGGACGGCTTGACGTCGCGGTGGACGAGGCCGAGCGCGTGGACGGCCGCCAGGGCCTCCGCGAGCCCCGCGCCGAGGGCCCGCACGGTCCGCCCGGGCTGGGGGCCGCCGGCCAGGACGGCCTCGGTGAGGGACGGGCCGGCCACGTAGCCGGTCGCCACCCAGGGCACCGCGGCGTCCGGGTCCGCGTCCAGCACGGGAGCCGTCCACGCCCCGCCCACGCTGCGCGCGGCCTCGACCTCGCGCCGGAAGCGCGCGCGAAACTGCTCATCCAGGGCAAAATGGGGATGAACGGCCTTGACCGCGACGGTCCGGCCGCCGGCGCTGCGGCCCAGGTACACACGGCCCATGCCGCCCGCCCCCAGCCGGCCCAGCAGCCGGTACGCACCGATGACCTGCGGATCTTCCGGCAGCAAGGGTTCCATCGGGCCTTTCGCCTCCCCCGGCGGGGGCCTGGGGCCCCGGTTTTTCGGCCTATGACTCAATTCACGGGGTGTCCCAGGAACCCCCCAGGGCGGTTTCCCCATCCACCAGGACGGAACAAACCGTCATGTCCTTCGGGGCAGCAGCAACGTCCGGAGCGACGCGATGACGTACTCGCAAGATGGGGCCTACCAGTCCCAGGGCCACCGGCGCGCCTCCCGCGCCAAACGATGGACGATCATCGTGGCGTCCATAGCCGTGGTCGGCCTGATAGCCGCCGGCATCATGAACTACTTCAAGTTCGGGCCGTTCTCCGACAAGGGCAAGCCGGTCAGCTTCGGCCAGGACGAGCCCGCCGGCGGCCAGGCCGGCGGCGCGAACGGCCCGCAGAAGGCGGACTCCAAGGTCCTGATGCCGACGGGCCCCAAGGCCGAGTTCAAGAACACCAGCACCCTGTCGGACGGCACCCAGGTCGCCGTGACGACCCTGGACGGCAAGAAGTCCGGCTTCAAGGGCAAGGTGTGGGTCTGGGCGCCCAAGGCGTACAACGACCCGAAGTTCAAGGACCACGGCTTCCCGGTCCTCATCGCGCTCCCCGGCGGCCCCGGCTTCCCGAACAACTACTGGATGGACGACGGGGGCCTGCACCTCGAGTCGTCGGTCACCAAGTGGTACAACGAGGGCAAGGGCAAGCCGTTCATCCTGGCCATGCCGGTCCTCAACCCGAAGCCGGACGACGGCGGCCTCTACTGGGACGGCAGTGACATCCCGGGCCAGCCGAAGATGGGCACCTGGCTGACCGAGGACGTCCCGGACCTGGTCAAGGCCAACTTCCGCACGGTGAAGTCGCGCGACGGCTGGGCGTTCATGGGCTCCTCCTCCGGCGCCTTCTCCGGCCTGAAGGCCGTCCTGAAGCACCCGGACAAGTTCAAGGCCGTGATCGCCTCCGGCCCGGACATCGTCCCGGACTCCCCGCTGTGGAAGGGCCACGAGAAGGAGAAGGCCGAGAACAACCCCGAGGTCCTCGCGAAGAACCTGATCGCCGCGAACAAGCCCGGGACCGACGTCTACCTCGCGTTCCAGTACGGGACGAAGGAGGCCAGCGTCATCCCGCACGTGGACAAGTTCATCGCGACCTACGGCAACAAGGGCCCGATCCACACGCGCCTGCAGAAGATCGAGGGCGGTCGGCACAACGCCAAGACCTACATCGAGGGCATGAACGCGGGCAGCATGCAGTGGATCAGTGAGCACATGGTGGGCCCCGTCGCCCCGTAGCTTCCAGGCTGACTGCTTGTTCCAGGAGCCCTGATCCCCGCCGGGATCAGGGCTCCAGCAGTTCCACCCGCACGTCGGCCGGGAAGCCCGTCGTCGGGCCCGTGCGGCGCGCGAACTCGGTGACGCCCGCGAGCTGGTCCGGGCCGAAGCGGAAGTCCAGCGTCGTGAAGTAGCGCTCCAGCAGCCCGGCGTCGAAGGCCTCCCAGCGCGCCGCCTGCTCGGCCACCTTCGCCACCTCTTCCAAAGAGACGTCCCGGGAGGCCAGGAAGGCCTCGTGGACCTTGGCCACGATGTGCGGCTCGCGGGCCAGGTAGTCCCGGCGCACGGCCCACACCGCGAAGACGAACGGCAGGCCCGTCCAGTCCTTCCACATCTGCCCGAGGTCGTGGACCTCCAGGCCCAGCCGCGGGGCGTCGTGCAGGGAGGCCCGCAGGGCGGCGTCCCCGATCAGCACGGCGGCGTCCGCCTCGCGCATCATCAGGCTCAGGTCCGGCGGGCAGGTGTAGTAGTCCGGCTGCACGCCGTACCGCTCGGCCAGCAGCAGTTGCGCCAGGCGCACGGAGGTGCGGGAGGTGGAGCCGAGCGCGACGCGGGCGCCGTCGAGCCGGTCCAGGGGGACCTGCGAGACGATCACGCAGGACATGACCGGGCCGTCGCAGCCCACGGCGATGTCGCGCAGGGCGACCAGGTCGTCGGCGTTGCGCAGGAACTCGACGAGGGTGACCGGGGCGATGTCCAGCTCGCCCTCGATCAGCTGCCGACTGAGCTTCTCCGGGGTGTCCTTGGTCAGGTCCAGGTCCAGCAGGGTGCCGGTACGCGCGAGGCCCCAGTACAGGGGCAGGCAGTTCAGGAACTGGATGTGACCCACGCGCGGACGGCTGCGCTGGGGGGTGCCGGCTTCGGGGTCGGTCTCTACGGCCGAGGCAGAAATGTCCACATCCGGAGGCTAGCCCCGGGCGGCCGGGACGGCGGGGGCGGGGGTGCGCCCGGGCGGTGCCCGACTGGGGATCTTTTCCGTCAGGAACACCGGGAAAACCATCCGACAGCGTGATCTTCAACTCCTTCCGCGCGAGAACCCTCGCGTGCTAGGCTCGCCGCAAGTTGCAGTTTGGTTTCCCTTGCAGTACAGAGCCTGCGGAGCATGTGACCCGCAGGCTTTTGTAGTTTTCAGACTTCTCGCAGGTTCTGGAGCAGGGCAACCCTTTGGGCCCAAGGAGGGCTTTATGGCTACCGGAACCGTGAAGTGGTTCAACGCTGAAAAGGGCTTTGGCTTCATCGCCCAGGACGGCGGGGGCCCCGACGTCTTCGTCCACTACTCCGCGATCAACGCCTCTGGCTTCCGCTCCCTCGAGGAGAACCAGCAGGTCAACTTTGACGTCACGCAGGGCCCGAAGGGCCCGCAGGCGGAGAACGTCACCCCGGTCTGATCCTCGGATCCTTCCGGTGCGACGGCTCGACCGATCGCGGTCGACGCGCTGTACCCAAGGAGCCCTGCTCCCCCGCTTCGGCGGAGGGGCGGGGCTCCTGCCTTTCACCCACCCGTCGCCGATCGTTAACCCTCCCTTAGCGACTTCTTGTTGACCACTTTCTTTCACTTTCTGTCGTACAACGCATTGATTTCGATCGCATAGCGTTCGGCGATCACGGACCGCCGCACTTTGAGGGTCGGCGTCAGCGTCCCGTCCGCCACGGTGAAATCTCCGTCAACAATCCCGAAGGCCCGAATCCGGGCCGGCCGGGACACCGTCGCGTTCGCCGCCTCCACCGCCTCCGCGCACAGCGCCCGCACCGCCGGGTGCCGGGCCGGCCGCCCGCCGAGGTCCACGCCCTCGCGCGCCGCCCAGGCCCCGACCTCCTGCGCGTCCAGCGTGAGCAGCGCCACCGGGTAGGGACGCCGGTCGCCGATCAGTACGGCGCGGGAGACCCACCGGGACTGCTGCACGGCGAACTCCACCGGCGCCGGCGCCAGGTTCTTGCCGCCCGACGTGATGATCAGGTCCTTCTTCCGGCCGGTGATCGTGAGGTAGCCGTCCGCGTCGAGCGCGCCGAGGTCCCCGGTGTACAGCCAGCCGTCCGCGTCCAGCAGCCCGGCGGTCGCGGCCGGGGCGTTGCGGTAGCCCGCGAAGACCCCCGGGCCGCGGGCCAGCACCTCGCCGTCCTCCGCGATCCGCACCTCGACGCCGGGCACGGGCCTGCCGACCGTCCCCGGGCGGGCCCCGCCCGGGTGGTTCAGGGTGATCACGCCGGTCGCCTCCGTCATCCCGTAGCCCTCGTAGAGGGCGATGCCGCAGGCGCGCAGGAAGTCCAGGGTCTGCGGGGCGATCGGGGCGGCGCCGGTGATCGCCAGCTTCAGCCGGCCCCCGAAGGCCGCCCGGACCCGCGCGAACACGCTCTCGTCCGCCGCCCGCCAGGCCGCGAGCAGCTCGCCCGCGGGCTCCTCGCCCCGCGCGCGCACGGCGGCGGCCTCCAGCCCGGTCCGTACCGCCGCCTCCAGCCGGGCCCGGCCGTCCGGTCCCGAGGCCTCGGCCAGCGACACCACCGTCGCGTGCACCTTCTCGAACAGGCGTGGCACGGATGGCAGATGCGTGGGCCGCACCTCGGGCAGCTCGGCGACGACGTCCTCGATCCGCCCGCCGAAGTAGCACAGGGTGCCGCCGCGGACGAACACCGACAGCTGTACGAGCTGGGCCAGGAGGTGCGCGAGCGGCAGGTAGAGATACGTGACGTCCCCCGGCCCGCCCCCGACGAGATCGGCGGAGGCGTCGTCGACGGCCGTGAAGTTGCCGTGCGTCAGACAGCAGCCCTTGGGCGGGCCCGTGGTGCCGGAGGTGTAGACGACGGCGCACAGGTCGGCGGGGCTGACGGACGCGCTCCGGGCGAGGAGTCCGGCCGCGGGCACCTCGCCGTGGGGCAGCGGAGCGTCCGCCTGCACCACGTGCCGCAGCTCCGGCAGCCCGCCGCGGACGGCCGTCACGCGCGCCGCGAGGTCCGCCGTCCCGCACACGGCCACGGAGGCGCCCGAGTCGGCCAGCACCCAGGTCAGTTCCTCGTCGCCCGCCGTCGGGTAGACCGGCACCACGACGGCGCCGGCGGCCAGCGCGCCGAAGTGGGTACGGGTCCACGCCGGACCGGTCTCGGAGAGGACGGCGACCCGGTCCCCGGGGCGCACCCCGAGCGCCATCAGTCCGCGCCCGGTCTCCTGCACGGCCTCCCACAAGGCGGCGTAGGTGAGCTCCGCCCACCCTCCCCCGCGACGGAACCGCTGGGCGGGCTGCGGACCGTACCGCCCGGCGGCCCACTGGACGAGAACGGCGAGCGTAGGGGGGCGCTGGCGCGACATCGGTTCCTCCCTGGTGGCTGAGGCCGGCCCGGCGCCGCTGCACCCGCCCGGGCCCCGCGCGTGAGCGCGCCGCGCGGCGGGCCTTCCCGAACGTTAGGAACGTTCGCCCCCGCCCGGCATGACCCGAACCGTCGGCCCCGCTGACCCCAACGCTCAACCGGGCTACCGTCATTCACATGACGAGTCGCACGATCACCGTGCATCACGTACGCGCCACCCTCACCGGCCCGCGGCGACTCGGCATCGACACCGTGCCGCTCCTGCAGAGCGCCCGCATCCCCCCGCTGCTCCTCGGCGACGCGCACGCGCGCGTGGCGCCCGAGCAGTTCGCCCGCCTGGTCACCGCCGTCCGGCAGGCCACCCGCGACGAGTTCCTGGGCCTGGGGTCCGAGCCCAGCCGGCCCGGCACGTTCGCGATGATGTGCCACGCGAGCATCGGCTGCCCCGACCTCGGCACGGCCCTGCGCCGCGCCACCCGCTTCTACGGCCTCTTCCCCGGCGGCCCCGACCTCGCCGTCGAACGCACCGGCCCCGACGCCGCGTTCGCCGTGCGCACCGATCTGCGGGCGCTCGCCGAGGCCCCCTTCGTCGCCGAGTGCCTGGTGCTGGTCTGGCACCGCGTGGCGAGCTGGCTGATCGGCCGCAGGATCCCCCTGCGCTGGGCGGAGTTCGCCCACCCGGCGCCGCCGTACGCGGGCGAGTACGGCCTGCTGTTCGGCTGCCCGGTCCGCTGCGGCGCGGCGCGCACCCGCGCCGGGTTCGACCCGCGCTGGCTGGCCGCGCCCGTCGTCCGGGACGAGGCCGGCC
>NZ_JBAMDC010000370.1:0-6301 GCF_036961605.1 Streptomyces sp. KLMMK | reverse complement strand
GCTGGTGATCTCGCCGTACAGCAAGGTCAACGCGATCGACCACACGCCGACCGAGCAGACGTCGATCCTGCGCTTCATCGAGTGGAACTGGGACACCGGCCCGATCGGCGGCTCGTCCTTCGACACCCGCGCCGGATCGCTGCTGAACATGTTCGACTTCGCGCGCCCCAACGGGAAGCGGGTCCTGCTGAACGCGGACGGCTCGGTGCGCTCGGTGGGGCGCATCGGGGCCGTGGCCCCCGTGCGCACGAAGATCACCGACGGCGCGTCCCCGGGACCGCCCGCGACGGCCCTCCGGACACCGGTCGCCCTGGCGGCGGGCGGCACGGCGATGTGCGGGGGCGTGGCGGCCCTCCTGTGGCGCCGCCGCTCGCGCCGCCGGGGCTGACTCCCGGCGCTCCTACCTCGGGGCCGGGAGGGTGCCGTCCGCCAGGAGGGCCCTCAGGAGGAGGGCGTCCGTCAGGGGGAGTTCCGCCACGAAGCGGGCCAGGACCACCTCGCGGTCCGGGAGGGCGTCGAGGATGCGGCACATGCGGCGGGCGGCGAGGCCCGCCTCGTCGGTGACGGGGGCGTACGCGTAGGCGCGCCCGCGCGGGGTCCGGGTGAGGACCTCCTTGCCGTGGAGCCGCGACAGGATCGTCACCACCGTGCTGTAGGTGAGCTCACCGGACAGCTGGGCCTGCACCTCGCGCGGCGTCAGCGGCCCCTCCGCCCGCTGCAGGGCGGCGAGCACCTCGCCCTCCAGCGCCCCGTTCGCCCGGCGTCGGGGGTGGCGCACCGCGACGGTGGGTGTAGCTGTTTCCATGGCGTTGCGGCGTTCCTTCTGCTTCTTTCAACGGGTATGGCCCGAGATCTTGTGCTTTTACATTGAAGTAAAACATTACGCTATGGGAGCGGACATCATAGGGTCGAGCGGTGTTCGAACGACGAAAAGGGACGCATGCCGCGCATGCCCGGAAACCCTCCGCTCCGGTCGGCCGTTCCTCCGGCCCGGGCCGCCGCAGACGTGCGGCCCCGCGGAAGCGCGGGCTGCGCGGTGTGCGCGGGCCGCGCTGGCCGCGCAAGCTGCGCCCGGTCTACCCGCGCCCGGGCCGGCAGGGCTTCCGGCGCTGGATCCCGTCGTGGCGCCAGGTGCTCGGACTCTTCTCGACCGTCGTGGGCACCGTCGCCGCCCTCGTGGCGGTCATGTACGCGCGCACGGACATACCCGCCGACCTGAACGCCTTCGCCACCCAGCAGGACAACGTCTACTACTGGGCCGACGGCACGGAGATGGCCCGCACCGGCGAGATCAACCGGCAGGACGCCGACCTGGACAAGGTCCCGGAGCAGGTGCGCTGGGCCGTGCTCGCGGCCGAGAACCAGACCTTCTACTCCGACAGCGGGATCTCGCCGAGCGGCATGGTCCGCGCCGTCACCCGGATGGTGACGGGCGGCAGCACCCAGGGCGGCTCGACGATCACCCAGCAGTACGTGAAGAACGCCTACCTCAACCAGGAGCAGACCTTCACGCGCAAGCTCACCGAGATGTTCATCGCGATCAAGCTGGACAACCGGATGAGCAAGGACGACATCCTGGAGGGCTACCTCAACACGAGCTGGTTCGGCCGCGGCACCTACGGCATCCAGCGCGCCTCCCACGCCTACTACGGCAAGGACGTCTCCCAGCTCAACGTGAGCGAGGGCGCCTTCCTGGCTTCGCTGCTCAAGGGCGCGGGCCTCTACGACCCGGCGCTCGGCAGGAAGAACCACGAGCGGGCGGTGGAGCGCTGGGGCTGGATCCTGGACCGGATGGTCGACGGCGGCAAGCTGTCCAAGGAGGAGCGGGCCCGCTACACGTCCTTCCCCGAGCCCAAGGCCCCGCCCAGGCCGGCCGGCCTGACCGGGCAGACCGGCTACCTCGTGGAGACGGCGCGGGCGTACGTGAGCGCCCACACCCCCGTCACCGAGAAGGACTTCGACCTCGGCGGCTACCAGATCCGCACGACCTTCCAGAAGAACGCCATGGCGGCCCTGACGAAGGCCGCGGAGGACGTGAAGGGCGGGCTCGACCCCGACAAGCGCGCCTCCGACAAGGACGTGCGCATCGGGGCCGCGTCGGTCACCACCGACGGCCGCATCGTCGCCCTCTACGGCGGCCCCGGCTACCTCCAGCAGGGCTTCAACGACGCGAACTCCTCCGTCGTCCCGGCGGGCACGGCCTTCGCCCCGTTCGTCTACGCGGCGGCCCTGCGCGACGGCGTCCAGCTGGAGCGCGGCAAGCCCCGTACCCCGGTCTCCCCGGCCACGGTCTACAACGGCGACAACAAGGTCAGCCTGCGCACCCCCGAGGGCCCGTACTGGGACCGTTCCGGAAAGATCGTCAAGGCGGTCAACGACGGCGGGAAGTCCTGGGGGAAGGTGACGCTGAAGGAGGCGGTGGCGCAGTCCGTGAACACCCCGGTGATGCAGCTCGGCATGGACGTGGGCCTGGACCGGGTGGGCAAGGCGGCCGTCGACGCGGGCCTGCTGGAGAGCAGCCTCGGCACGAAGCTGCCGGCCTTCTCCCTGGGCACCGCGACCCCCAGCGCCATCCGCATGGCCGGCGCGTACGGCACCTTCGCGGCCAGGGGACTGCACAGCGAGCCGTTCTCCGTCGACCGGCTGAGCCGCAACGGCAACGAGGTGCCCGTCGAGAAGCCGAAGGCCGAGCGCGTCCTGCCGCAGCCGGTGGCCGTCGCCGTGGACGACGCCCTGCGGGAGGCGGTCCGGCGCGGCAGCGCGACGGCGGCCAGGGCGGCCGGCGCCGACGCGGCCGGCAAGCCCGGCACCGGGCAGGGCAACAAGTCCGCGTGGTTCGCCGGCTACCGCGGCAAGGTGTCGACCGCCGTTTCGCTCTCCCGCATCGACCCCAGGACGCAGGAGCTGCTGCCGCTGGACGGCCTCGGCGGCGCCCCGAAGGACGCCACCGGCAGCACCTATCCCCTGGACATCTGGATGAAGTACATGGCGAAGGCGCAGGCGCAGCACTGACGCGGCGGGGGGGGGGGGGGTCCCCTCCCCCCCCCCCCCCCCCCCCCCCCCCCCCCCCCCCCCCTCCCCCCCCCCCCCCCCCCCCCCCCCCCCCCCCCCCCCCCCCCCCCCCGCGCCCGCTCCGCCGGTCTCCCGGTGCCGCACCGCCCTACTTGACCAGCGTGGACCAGTCCGGCGACTGCGCCGGGTCCAGGCCGCGGAACTTCGCCAGCACCTTGGGGTCCTGGACGTCCAGCCAGTCGGCGAGCTGCTTGAAGGATACGCAGCGCACCCCCTCCCGCTTGCAGACCGACTTCACGACGTCCTCGACGGCCTTCATGTAGATGCCGCCGTTCCAGTCCTCGAAGTGGTTGCCGACGAACATCGGCGCCCGGCTCCCGTTGTAGACGCGCTCGAAGCCGTTGAGGTAGCCGTCCCGGGTGAGCTTGCGCCACTCCGCGTACTTGGCCGGGTCTCCCTTGGTGTTGTCGCCGGACTGGTTGTAGAGGAAGTTGAAGTCCATCGACAGGACCTGCTTCTCGCTCTTGGGGTACGGCATCAGCTGCAGCGGGAAGTTCCAGATGTCGTTGATCTTGGACGGCCAGATCTGGAAGTCGCCCGGCGAGCTCGCGTCGTAGCGCCAGCCGAACTGCTGCGCCGCGGCCAGCATGTTCTTCTGCCCCTCCAGGCACGGGGCGCGGCCGCCGACCAGCTCCTTCTTGAAGTCGAAGGGCAGCGGCGGGAGGCTCTTCAGGCCGGTGTTCGTCTTCCAGTTCTCGACGAACGCGTACGACTGCTCGATCTCGCTCTTCCACTCGGCGACGCTCCAGTCGCCGCCGCCCTTGCCGCCGCAGAAGTGGCCGTTGAAGTGGGTGCCGATCTCGTTGCCGTCCAGCCACGCGCCGCGCAACTGGACCAGGGTGTCCTTGATGTGCGGGTCGGTCGCGAAGGATATCGCCGCGTCGCCCGGCTTGTGCTGCGGCGGCTTGTACAGGGAGGCCTTCGACTTCGGCAGCAGGTACATGCTGGTGAGGAAGAACGTCATCTTGGCGTTGTTCTCTTTGGCCACCTGGCGGAAGTGCGAGAAGAGGTGGTCGTCGCCCTCCAGCGCGCCGTCCCAGGAGAACACCACGAACTGCGGCGGCTTCTCGCCCGGCTTGAGCTTCTGCGGCTTGGGCTGGTCCGGCTGCGGGCCGGTGTCGGACATCGATCCGTCACCGAGCACCCGGACCTTGCCGTCCCACTTCTCCTCGGGCTTCTTGCCCTCCTCCGCCTCGCCGCCCGCCGGGCTGCTCTCGCCGGAGCCCCGGGACGAGGCCGGGGCGGAGCTCTTGCCGGCGTCCTTCTTCTCGTCGGAGTCGCAGGCGGTCAGGCCCATCGCGAGCGCGACGACGGCGCCCGCGGTGACGAGAGCCGTCGCGCCGCGCGCGGTCCCCTTCGACAACTTCTTACCCCCTGCACCAAAACAGATGTTCTGCCCGTCAGTATCACAGGTCTCCCTGTGAGCCCCGTCAGCCCCTCTGAACGCTTCCGTAGCGCAGCGCGGGGTGTTCCGCGACCACCGTGCACGAGCCCGGTGCGATCTCCGTGAAGCCCGCGTCCCGCACCACCGGCAAACCGCTCGCCGCCAGCTTCGCCCAGCGGGCCGGATCCGCCGTGCGCACCGACAGCGCGAACCCGCTCGCGCGCCAGGCCGCGCGGGCCGCGTCGTCCAGCCCCCACCACGCCAGCTGGGCGCCGTGGCCCGCCTGCGCCATCGCCTTGCCCGCCGACATCTCCAGCTCCGGGCTCATCCACAGCACCGGCCGCGCCGGGTCCGCGGCCGCCGGCGGCTCCGGGTCGTCCAGGTCCGTGCCCGACACCTGGAGCTTCACCAGCTCCTTGGGCCAGCCGTCGAGGGGCACCGGCGGGAAGACCCGCACCTCCGCCCGCTCACCGGTCACCGTGATGCCCGGCAGCGCCGACGCCTTGCGCCACTCCGCGCCGCGCGCCCTGCGCACCACCTTGCGGATCCGGGAGTCCTGCCAGTCCCGTACCGCTGCGGCCCACTCGCCGTCCTCGCCGTCGCTCCCGGTGCCGGACCGCTCGTCCGCCAGGAGCGTCAGCACGGCGCGCGCCGCGGTCTCCAGGGCGTCGGTCCGGGCGGGCGGGGCGTCCTTCTCGATCCGTACGACGAGGGGCAGGACGAACTGGGGTGCGTCAGGGCTGGTCACGGCCCCCAGTCTGCCAGCCGCCCGGCAGCGCCCCTTAATGTGAGCGGATGAGACTCACGGGGGTGGGCCGCCGCTACGGACTGGGCGGGCCCTGGATACTGCGCGACGTCGACCTCTCCCTTCCCGAAGGCAGCCTGCTGCGCGTCGAAGGCGCCAACGGCAGCGGCAAGTCCACGCTGCTGCGCCTGCTCGCGGGCATCGACGCCCCCAGCACCGGCCGGATCACCGGGCGCCCCCGCACCGCCTACGTCCCCGAACGCTTCCCCGCCGCGCTGCCGATGACCGCGGGCGCCTACCTCACGCGGCTGGGCCGCATCCACGGCCTCGGCCGCGCGGCCGCCTCTCGCGCCGCACTGGACTGGCTGGAGCGGTTCGGCGCCGGCGCGTACGCCGGCACGCCGCTGGCGGAGCTGTCCAAGGGCACCAGCCAGAAGGTCGCCGTCGCGCAGGGACTCATGGGCACGCCCGGCCTGCTCGTCCTGGACGAGGCGTGGACGGGGCTGGACCGGGCGTCGCGGGGCCTGCTGGACGAGGAGGTCCGGAAGCGGGTCGCGGGCGGAGCGCGGGTGGTCTTCGTCGACCACGATCCGGGGCGGCTGGCGGGGGCGGCGGACGCGGTGCTGAGGGTGGAGGGGGGAGCGGTCCTCCCTCACCGGGGCTCCGCCCCGGACCCCGGTCCCCGAACGCCGGCCGGGCCGAGCGGGTGCCGCATCGTCGCCGAAGGCCCGCCCGGAGCCGTCCTTCCCCCCGGTCTCCCCGGCACCCCCGCCGTGGAGCCGGTCCGCGACCACGCCGTCACGCTCACCGTCGCCGCCCCGCACTCCGACGCCCTGCTCCACGCGCTTCTCACCGCCCGCCCGCCGTGGCACATCCGCTCCGTGACGGAGGTTCCGCACCCGTGATCGCTCTGCTCGGCTATCAGGCCGCCCTCCTCCTGCGCTCCCACCGCTGGCTGCCGCCGCTGCTCCTGTACGGCGCCTCCATGGGCGTCGGGGTGCAGGGCGGGCAGCCGGTCCTCGACTGCGCCGGGTGGGCGGCGGCCACGCTGCTGCCCGTCACCGCGTGGCTGGTCCGGGTGTGCGTGACCAACGAGCCGG
>NZ_JBAMDC010000037.1:0-37219 GCF_036961605.1 Streptomyces sp. KLMMK | reverse complement strand
GGCCGCCGCGGCGGGCCCGACCAGGTCGGCGGCCATGCCCTCGACCGTCAACGGGCGGTGCGGCAGCAGCAGATGGGCGGCGTCGGCGGCATCGCTCTCGTCGGTGTACCCCAGCACCGCCAGTACGCGCGCCCGCGGCGCCTCGACCAGCCGTACGGTGGCCTCCGTCAGCACCCCGAGCGTGCCTTCGCTGCCGGTGAAGGCACGGGCCACGTCGGCGCCCCGTTCCGGAAGCAGGGCGTCCAGTGCGTATCCGGAGATGCGCCGCGGGAGGTCGGGGAACCGGGCCCGCAGCAGCGCCGGTTCGTTCTCGGCCAGGCCGCGCAGGCCCGCGGCGAGCCGGGGCGGCAGGCCGTCAAAGCCTCGGGAGAGCCGCGCCCGCTCCCCGCCGTACGTCAGCACGTCCAGCTCATGGACGTTGTCGGCGGTCGTCCCCCAGGCCACGGAGTGCGCACCGCACGCGTTGTTGCCGATCATGCCGCCGAGGGTGCACCGGCCGTGCGTGGACGGGTCGGGGCCGAACGTCAGCCCGTGCGCGCCCGCCGCGGAGCGGAGCGCGTCGAGGACGACGCCCGGCTGGACGACGGCCGTACGGGTCTCCGGGTCGATCGCCGTGATCGCATTCATGTGGCGGGTGAAGTCCAGCACCACACCGGTGCCCGTCGCCTGCCCGGCGATCGAGGTGCCCCCGCCGCGGGCGACGACCGGCACGCCGTGCTCGCGGCAGACGGCGAGGGCGGCCGCGACGTCGGCGGCGTCGTGCGGGGCCACGACGCCGAGGGGCACGCGGCGGTAGTTCGAGGCGTCCATGGTCATCAGGGCACGGGCGCCGGCACCGAAACGGACCTCGCCCCGCACGGCTTCACGGAGTGCGGCCGCCAGCCCTTCGTGGTCAGCATCACTCTCCACAAGATCAGCCATACCCCCCATAGTGCCCCGGAGCCCCCGGTTCCACCGTCTCACCGAACGGACGTTTTACTGATCGGGAACACCGCACGCACTAGGCTGCCTGCGTGGCTGATATCCAGATTCCCGCTGACATCAAGCCCGCCGACGGTCGCTTCGGCGCGGGCCCGTCCAAGGTGCGTACGGAAGCGCTCGCCGCGCTGGCTGCCACCGGAACCTCTCTGCTCGGCACGTCCCACCGCCAGGCCCCGGTCAAGAACCTGGTCGGCCAGGTGCGCGACGGCGTGCGCGAACTCTTCTCCCTGCCCGAGGGCTACGAGGTGATCCTGGGCAACGGCGGCTCCACCGCCTTCTGGGACGTCGCGACGCACGGCCTCATCGAGACCAGGTCGCAGCACCTCGCCTTCGGCGAGTTCTCCTCCAAGTTCGCCAAGGCCGCGAAGCTCGCGCCGTGGCTGGAGGAGCCGACCGTCATCTCCTCCGAGCCCGGCACGCACCCGGAGCCGAAGGCGGAGGCGGGCGTCGACGCCTACGCCTTCACCCACAACGAGACCTCCACCGGTGTGGCCGCGCCCCTCAAGCGCGTCGAGGGCGCCGACGAGGGCGCGCTCGTCCTGGTGGACGCCACGTCCGGCGCGGGCGGCCTGCCCGTCGACATCGCCGAGACCGACGTCTACTACTTCGCCCCGCAGAAGTCCTTCGCCTCCGACGGCGGCCTGTGGATCGCCGTCTTCTCGCCCGCGGCCCTGGAGCGGGCGGCGCGCGTGCACGCCTCCGGGCGGCACATCCCCGAGTTCTTCTCCCTGCCGACCGCGATCGACAACTCCCTGAAGAACCAGACGTACAACACCCCCGCCCTCTCCACCCTCTTCCTGCTCGACCAGCAGCTGAAGTGGATCAACGGCCAGGGCGGCCTGGACTGGGCGGTGCGCCGCACGGCGACCTCGGCCCGCACGCTGTACGGCTGGGCCGAGGCCTCCGGCCACGCGACGCCGTTCGTGACCGACCCGGCCAAGCGGTCGGCCGTCATCGGCACGATCGACTTCTCCGAGGACGTGGACGCGGCGGCCGTCGCCAAGGTCCTGCGCGCCAACGGCATCGTGGACACCGAGCCGTACCGCAAGCTGGGCCGCAACCAGCTGCGCGTCGCGATGTTCCCGGCGATCGACCCGGCGGACGTGGCGGCCCTGACGGCCTGCGTCGACTACGTGATCGAGCGCCTCTGACGAGGAGGGGCCGCCCTCTCAAGGCGGGCGGCCCCGTCACGCACTTCTCCCTCTCCCGCCCACGCGCCTCACCGCCGGCGGACCACCCTCCGCACCCCCAGCACGAGGACCGCCGCCACGGCGAGCGTGCCCGCGCCGAGGGCGATGGTGCGGGTCCGGTCGTCGCCGTCGCCGCCGTCCGACCCGCCACGGGAGGCGCCGCCGCCCTTCGCGTCGTCCCGCTGCTTCGCCGCCGCGTCCGGCACCAGGGCGCCCTGCAGGACGACCGGTTGCACGGAACTGCGCTTGCCCTCCGTCCCGTACATGAGGGTCCTGCCGTCCGGGGCGAAGGTGACCGATTCCCCCTGGCGCTGCAGCGGCACGCTCGGGCGGCCGATCTCCTCGGGGCGGCCGTCGCGCCAGCGGTACTCGATCGCGTCGAAGTAGCCGCGGACGACGAGCCGGGTCCCGTCCGGGGAGAAGGCGCCGTCCGTGGCCCACGTGTCGATGTCCGCGGTCTTCCGGAAGACGTTGACGCCGGACGCGGACAACTTCTCCGGGGCCGCGTACAGGGCGCCCGGGCCCGAGCGCTTCTTGCTGACGATGTACACGCGCCCGGTCTTCGGATGCACCATCAGCGACTCGGCGTCGCGCGGCCCGTCCTCGTAGCGGACGGTGTAGCGGGTGGGGGTGACGGTGGTGTCCTTGAGGGTTTTCGGCTCGGCGAAGCGGTAGATCCACACTTCCTTCCAGCGTCCGCCGAAGTTGTCCCCGATGTCACCCACGTAGAGGGAGCCGTCCGGGCCGAGGGAGATGGCCTCGACGTCGCGGGTCTCGATACCGGAGAGGGTGACGGTGGCGACGGTACGGCCGGTGCGGCTGTCCACGGCGTAGACGTACGGGCCGTCGTCGCTGTCGTTGTGCGTCCAGTACACGCCGGGATGGGTGCGGCTGGCCGCCAGACCGCTGGACTCCTTGATCCGCGGGTCCTCCATGGTGAAGGCGGCGGCGCCGTCGGCGGCGGCCTGCTGCGCGGCGGCGTCGCCGTCGGCCAGGGCCGGGCCGGCGGGCAGCACGGTGAGCGCGGCGGCGGCGAGAGCGGCGAGGATCGGGCGTGGACGCATGGCTCCAAGCCTGCCATCCGGCCGCGCGCCACAGGGTCGGGCGACACCGGCGCGGTCACGGCGAGCGCGGTACTGGGCGGCTTTGCCGGGGCGCCGGTGCGACCGGCGCGCGCCACCCGCCCGGAACGCGACACCCCCGCTTTCCCGCGCGCCTCCCTGATCTGCACCCCGTCCCCGACACCTCTGCAAACACGGTGAATATTCGCCAGAACCGCGGCCGAAAAACGCCAACCAATAAGAACTCATTGGCGAATTACCGCACTACCGTTCGCGCGATCTCCCGTTAGGTTCTCGTTCGAACGGCAATCAGTTCCAGGGAGGGAAGTCAATGAAGCGCATCAAGCGCCGCCTGGCCTACGCAGCCGTGGGTTCGATCATGGCGGCCGGCACCAGCCTGGTGGGGGCCTCGGCCGCTTCGGCAGCACCGGCGCCGCACGTCTCGTCCTGCGACAGCTACAGGAACACCGGGACCGTGTGGACGGCCAACTGCCGCGTCGACTACGGCCAGTCCCAGTCGTGGACCCGGTGTTCCGACGGCACCTACCTGTACGGCTCCTGGGTGGGCAAGGGCTACTGGATCTTCAGAGGCGACTGCTCCGGCCACGGCCGGGTCGTGAGCTACGGCCACAGGGACCGCTGACCCGGCGCGATCCGGTGAGGTGACACCCCGACGGTTTCCGCCCCGCCCGCTATTCGGCGGGGCGGATTCCGCCACCCCGCCCTCCGGACGGCACCGCCGCTTTTTGTTTTATACAAAAAATAATTCACTTTGATTTGCCGGAGAAAAGCCCTGCTCAGGCGGCACGGCGAACCGAAGGTCCGGACCGCCGTCCGATCACGCACCCGTCACGCACCCGTCACGCACCCATCGCGCGCCCCTCACACGCCCCTCGCGTGTCCCACCCGCCCCACGATCCGCGATGATGTACCCATGCGGATCATGTTCGTCGGCGACTCGATGACCATCGGTAGCGCCGGTGACCACACATGGCGCTACCGCATGTGGCAGCACCTCAACGCGACCCACGGCGGCCCGTACAAGATCGTCGGCCCGCGGCGCGAGCTGTACGACCCGGCCGCCGACGCGCCCGTCTCGCACGCCTACGGCGCACCCGGCTTCCCCGAGCGCGCCCGCGCGCACCTCGCCGGCTGGGGCGAGGGCTGGCTGCACATGGCCCCGCTCATCGGCGACGCCGTACGGACCGGCCGCGCCGACACCCTCCTCGTCTCGCTCGGCCTGATCGACCTGGGGTTCTACACCGACGCCGGGCAGACGGCCGAGAACGTGCACCGCTTCGTCACCGAGGCGCGGGCGGCCAACCCGCGGATCCGGGCGGTGCTGCTGCCCGTCATCCGCAACGTCCGCGCCCTGGGCGACCCGGCCTTCGCCGACGAGTGCGAGCGCTTCAACGAGCTGCTCGGCAAGGCCGTCGCCGAACTCGGCACGCCCGGCTCGCCGCTGCTCCTCGCCTCCCGCCCGGAGGGCTGGGACATCGACCGCGACACCTACGACGGCACGCACCCCAACGCGGCCGGCGAACACCTGCTGGCCGCCGCCTTCGCCGACGCGATGCACCAGGCGTGGGGCGAGGGCGCGCCGTACATCCCGGCGCAGGACTGACGCCCGGCCCCTCCGCACCGCCCGACGCGCCGCCGGGCGGGACACGCCGTCCGGCACCGGCGGGACACGCCGTCCGGCGGCGGCGGTGACACGCCGTCCGGCGCCCGCACTCTTGATTGGAGTGCGCTCCAGGGCGTTGGCTGGTCCGCTATGGAGTACACGCAGCTCGGACGCACGGGACTCAAGGTCAGCCGGATCGTCCTCGGGACGATGAACTTCGGCCCCCAGACGGACGAGGCCGACAGCCACGCCATCATGGACGCCGCGCTCGACGCGGGCGTCAACTTCTTCGACACCGCCAACGTCTACGGCTGGGGCGACGACAAGGGCCGCACCGAGGAGATCATCGGCACCTGGTTCGCCAAGGGCGGCGGCCGCCGCGAGAAGGTCGTCATCGGCACCAAGGTCTTCGGCAACATGGGCGCCGACGGCGCCGACTGGCCGAACCACGACCGCCTGTCCGCCGTCAACATCCGCCGCGCCGTCGAGGGCAGCCTCCGCAGGCTGCAGACGGACCACATCGACCTGTACCAGTTCCACCACGTCGACCGGGCCACGCCGTGGGAGGAGATCTGGCAGGCGGTCGACGTCCTCGTCCAGCAGGGCAAGATCGTCTACGCGGGCTCCTCCAACCACGCCGGCTGGCACATCGCCCAGGCCAACGAGACCGCGCGGCGCCGCGGCTCGCTCGGGCTGGTCAGCGAGCAGTGCCTGTACAACCTCGCCGAGCGGCGCGCCGAGATGGAGGTCGTCCCGGCCGCGCAGGCGTACGGGCTCGGGGTGATCCCCTGGTCGCCGCTGCACGGCGGGCTGCTCGGCGGCGTCATCCGCAAGGAGCGGGAGGGCGGCAGCGCCCGCGCCGCGTCCGGCCGCTCGGCCGACGCGCTCGCCAGCACCAAGGTCCGCGAGCAGGTGCAGGCCTACGAGAACCTGCTGGACAAGCACGGCCTGGCACCCGGCGAGGTGGCGCTCGCCTGGCTGCTCACCCGCCCGGGCGTGACCGGCCCGATCGTCGGCCCGCGCACGGCCGGCCAGCTCGCGTCCGCTCTGCGCGCGGCCGAGCTGGAGCTGTCCGGCGAGCTGCTCACCCAGCTGGACGAGATCTTCCCGGGGCCGGGCCCGTCGCCGGAGGCGTTCGCCTGGTAGGACCAGGGCCAGGATCAGGATCAGGACCAGGACTGCGGTCAGCGTGGTCAGCGCGTTCAGGCCGGGCAGGCGCAGCGTCGTGGCGTCGGCCCGGCCCCTGGGAGCCGCCGCGCCGGCGTGAACCCCTGAAAGCCCCCACGGGAGCCTTCGCGCCCCGCTTACGGCGTCACTTCACCGCCGCCACCACGGCGACGACGACGAGCATCGCGGCGAGCGCGGCGGTCATGATGCGGTTTCTGGTCTTCGGGTCCACGCATCGAGCGTAACGGGCGGCGGGTGGTGGCCCGGCCGCCGGGGCTCGCCCGCCGGCCGCTACCCGCCCAGCTCCCAGGCGGCCACCGTCTCGTACCGGGGACGCTCCCCGGGAACGCCGCCGCCCGGAAGCCGGCTCCGTATGAGCTCCAGCCGCTCCACGGTCCAGGGCGTGCCGCTGAAGCCGGCCAGGCTCTCGGCGTACGGCCGGAGGTTCACGGGACTCGCGGCGCGGGCGAGGGTGAGGTGGGCCCGGAAGTCGTGCGTGGTGTCGACGGCGACGCCCGCCCGGCGCGCCCCGGCCGCGGCCGAGCGGGCCAGGTCGCGCAGGATCGTCCGCTCGCCGTCGGCCCCGACCCACAGCACCCGGTCCCCGAACCGCCCGCCGCCGGCGAAGCGCAGTTCGTGCGGCGCGTGGCGGTGGGCGGCGCGCCCCAGCCGCTCGGTGAGCTCCGGCAGCAGCTCCGGATCGACCTCGCCGAGGAAGGCGAGCGTGAAGTGCCAGCCGGACGGTTCGGTCCAGCGCAGCGCCTCCGCACCGGGCAGCCCGCGCAGGGACGCGGTGGCGTCCGTCAGCTCGACGACGGCCGCCTCGGGCGGCCGGACAGCGGCGAAGAGTCGCATAGAACCAGTCTCCCCTTTGGGCAGGGGTTTACGGATGCGGCGGCCGGGGGGTTCGGACGGGACGGGCCCCTGCCCCCGGCCCGGGCCGGGGCGGCGGCGGAGGGCCCTCGGGTGTCCCGGCCCGCCGGCCATCGCGGAGGGTTTCACGGAGGGTCTTCCACAAGGCGGGCCGTCCCGCCGGCCTGCGTCGCGCGGGACGTCCCCGGCTACGCCGCCGTCGCCAGCCCCTCCGCCGGTGCCGGCTCGCGGGGGACGAAGGCGACGTGCGGGTGGCCGCGCCGCAGGTCGATCTTCAGGCGCAGGCCGCCGACCCGGGCCAGGGCCAGGCCCACCCCGGCCGCCGCGAGCGTGGCGACCGCGCCGCCGGCGAGGAAGCCGACGCGGGCGCCGTAGGCGTCGGTCACCCAGCCGACCAGCGGGGCGCCGAGGGGCGTGCCGCCCATGAAGACCATCATGAACAGGCTCATGACACGCCCGCGCATCGCGGGATCCGTGGCCAGCTGCACGCTGGAGTTGGCGGTCACGTTGATCGTCAGGCCGAACATCCCGATCGGCACGAGGAGCGCCGCGAAGACCCAGAACGAGGGCGCGAGCGCTGCCGTGATCTCCAGCAGGCCGAAGAGCAGGGCGGCGCCCACGAGGAGCCGCAGCCGCGAGCTGCCCCGGCGCGCGGCGAGCAGGGCGCCCACCAGGGAGCCGGCCGCCATCAGGGTGTTGAGCAGGCCGTAGGTGCCGGCGCCGCCGTGGAAGACGTCGTTGACGAAGGCCGTGAGCCAGATCGGGAAGTTGAAGCCGAAGGTGCCGATGAAGCCGACGAGGACGATCGGCCAGACGAGGTCCGGCCGCCCGGCCACGTAGCGCAGGCCCTCCCTGAGCTGGCCCTTGCCGCGCGGTGCACGGTCGACCTTGTGGAGCTCGGAGGTGCGCATCAGCAGCAGTCCGGCGACGGGCGCGACGAAGGACAGGCCGTTGAGGAGGAACGCCCAGCCGCTGCCCACGGCGGTGATCAGCACACCGGCGACGGCGGGGCCGACCAGGCGCGCGGACTGGAAGTTGGCGGAGTTGAGGCTGACGGCGTTGCGCAGGTCGGCGGGGCCGACCATCTCCACGACGAAGGCCTGGCGGGCGGGGTTGTCGACCACGGTGACGAGGCCGAGCGCGAACGCGGTCAGGTACACGTGCCAGACCTGCACGTGCCCGGAGAGAGTGAGGACGGCGAGCGCGAGGCCGGTGACGCCCATGGCCGTCTGGGTGGCGACGAGCAGCCTGCGCTTGGGGTAGCGGTCGGCGATGACGCCGCCGTAGAGCCCGAGGAACAGCATGGGCAGGAACTGCAGGGCCGTGGTGATGCCGACTGCGGCGGACGAGCCGGTGAGGCTGAGGACCAGCCAGTCCTGGGCGATGCGCTGCATCCAGGTGCCGGTGTTGGAGACGACCTGGCCGGTGGCGAAGAGGCGGTAGTTGCGGATTCCGAGGGAACTGAAGGTGCCGCCCTTGCGCCCCGGACTCGTGGTCCGGCCGGGCTTGTTCAGGGCGGCGCTGGATATGGCGTCGTCGTGGCTGTTCGGTGCGGGTGCGGAGTCTGCTCCGTGTCCCGTACTCAAAGTGGGTTCGCCTCCTCCTGGCGCTATTACAGGTGCGCGAGTTTCTCGAGGACGGGCGCGGCGGCGCGCAGCGTCGCCCACTCGTCCTCGTCGAGCCGGCCCACGAGCTCGGTGAGCCAGACGTTCCGCTTGCGGCGGCTCTCTTCGAGCATGGCCTCGGCCCGCTCGGTCTGGGTGACCACCTTCTGGCGGCGGTCCTCGGGGTGCGGCTCCAGCCGGACCAGGCCCTTGGCTTCGAGCAGGGCGACGATGCGGGTCATCGACGGGGGCTGCACGTGCTCCTTGCGGGCGAGCTCGCCCGGCGTGGCGCTGCCACAGCCGGCGAGGGTGCCCAGCACCGACATCTCCGTGGGGCTGAGCGATTCGTCGACCCGCTGGTGCTTGAGCCGACGCGACAGGCGCATGACACCGGAGCGCAGGGAGTTCACTGCTGCGGTATCGACTTGGGGGTCCCGGTCCGACATGTTCTTTAGCTTAACTCATTACCCGGGCTAAATAAAGCCGGTTCACCAGGGCGCCCGGCGGCACCGCCCGCAGCACCGGAAGCACGGCGGGGGGCGGGGTGGCCCCATCCACCCCTTGCGTGCGCGGGGGCAAAACATATGATCACCGGACTATTGCGGCGAATCATCGGGGGACGCCATGAGCACGGACGCGAACGCAAGCACGCACGCGAGCACAGACACGGCCACAGGCAGGAACACGACCGCAGAGCCGGGCGCGGTTGCACAGCCGGCGCAGCCCGTACAACCGGCACACCCAGTACAGCCCGTGCAGCCCGTACAGCCGGCACAGCCGGTCACCTTCGCCGACTGGGTGCAGCACTTCACCGACGAGGCCGGCCGGCGGCGGCAGACCGGCGACCCGGACTGGACGCAGGACGTCCGTCTGCCCCGCGCCGTCCGCAGCAGCCTCCAGCGCTTCCAGGTCGGCGAGAGCGGCGACGGCGCGAACCTGATCGGCAAGGCGGACCGGGCGGGCGACCCCGACTACGCCGCCGCCGTCCGCCTGTTCGTCGCCGAGGAGCAGAACCACGCGCGCCTGCTCGCCCGGCTCCTCGCCGCCGACGGCGCGCCGCTCCTCGACGGCCACTGGAGCGACGCGATCTTCGTCCGGGTCCGGCGGCTGTTCGGACTGCGCCTGGAACTGATGGTCCTCACGATCGCCGAACTCGTCGCCGTCCCCTACTACCGGGCGGTCCGCGACGGCGTCGGGCAGGCGCTGCCGTCCGAGGTCGCGGCCCGCATCCTGGCCGACGAACAGCGCCACATCCCCTTCCACTGCCTGCGCCTGCGCCGCTCGGTGGGCACCCTGCCCCGGCCGCTGCGCCGCCCCGCGATGGCCTGCTGGCAGGTACTGCTCTGCGCCGCCGCCGTCTTCGTCGCCGTGGACCACGGGGCGGCGCTGCGCAGGCTCGGGGTGCGCCGGGGACGCTTCGTCGCCCAGGTGACGGGGCTGGCGGGCGCGGTCGTGGCGGACGTCCTCGGCACGGGCCCCGGCCGTACGGACGGGGACAGCCGGACCCGCCGGCCCCTGCCTGTCATGTCCGGCCGCTGACAAAAGTCATGGCCAGCCGTGGATCAACGGCACTGCCGGAGGCACCGGGCGGACCGCGAAGGTAGGGGTACGCCCGGAAGCCGCACGGCTTACGGGGCACACACCGCAGACCCGGGGGGCCTCCGACCATGAGCAACACGTCCTTCACCGCACCGTCGGCAACCGCCACGCCGTACACGACCGATGCCCCGTCACCGACCGGCCACCCGGCGATGCCTGATGTGCGGTCAGCCCCTGCCGTCCCGCGGGGGCGGGCGCTCTGGGAGAGCTTCGCGCCGCTGGTGGTGGACGCCGTCCTGCCGATGGCCGCGTACTACGCGCTCAGCAAGGGGTTCGGCATGGGCACGGTCGCGGCCCTGGGCTGGAGCAGCGCGCTGCCCGCCGTGCGGACGGTCTGGGGCCTGGTGAAGGACCGCCGGCTCAACGGGCTCGCCGCGCTGATGCTCGTCGTCAACATCGTGGGGCTGCTGCTCAGCACGGTCAGCGGGGACGCCCGGCTGATGCTGGCCAAGGACAGCGCCGTGAGCAGCGTCATCGGCCTCGTCGTGCTGGCCTCCGCGTTCGGGCGGCGGCCGCTGATGACCACCGGGCTCAAGCCGTGGGTGGTCAAGGGCGACCCCGTGCGGCTGGCCGCCTGGGACCGGCTGTCGGCCGGCGACGCGCGGTTCCGGCGCACCGAGCGGACGTTCTCCCTGGTGTGGGGGACGGCGCTGCTGGCCGAGTGCGTCGCGCGGGTCGTGGGCGCGTACACCCTGCCGGTCGACACGATGGTGTGGCTGGGGAACGTGATCCTGGGCGTCGCGATCGTCGCCGGGATGCTGGTCGGCGGCGGGCTGGCCGCCGATCCGATGGAGAAGAGGGTCGACGCGGAGGTCCGGAAGGGCGCGGCGGCCGCGTAGGTCACGGGGCTGCGTAGGTCACGGAGGCCGCCGAGGCCGTGCAGGTGGTGGGGACGGGCGGCCGCCCCCCGCCTACGCTGGAAGTGCGGCCCGCTGAACGAACACCCGGGAGGCCGTCATGACCAGGAAAGTCGCCGACTGCCGCCGGTTGCCCGGCGAGACGGACTGCTCGCTGACCATCACCGGCGAGGAGGACGAGGTCGTCCGCGCCGCCGGCGAGCACGCCGTCTCCGTGCACAAGCACCAGGACAGCCCGGCGCTGCGCGAGCAGATCCGCGAAACGCTGGAGGACGAGAAGGCCAGCGCCTGAGGAGACGCTCCCCGCACCCGCGCCCGTGGCTCACGCGGGGAAGCGCCGGTCCACCCAGCGCCACGCCGACTCCAGCGCCCCGGCGGCCGTCGCCGCGATGGCGACGGCCGCCCAGGGCATGGTCGTGCCCACGAGCTTCAGCGCGAAGAAGTGCTGCAGCCAGGGCGTGACGAGCACGACGAGGAAGCCCGCGCCCATGGCCAGGACGAGGCCGATCCGCCACCACGTGTACGGGCGCGCGATGATCGCGAGCACCCACAGGGAGATCAGGAAGAGTGTCAGCGTCGCCGCGCTGGTCTCCGCGTCGAGGGCGCCCGGGCCCGCGTAGTGGTGCCGCGCCAGCAGGTACGCGGCGAAGGTCGCGGCCGCCGCGATGATCCCGGCCGGGATGGCGTACCGCATCACCCGGCGCACGAAGTGCGGTTTCGCGCGCTCCTTGTTCGGCGCGAGGGCCAGGAAGAAGGCGGGCACGCCGATGGTGAGCGTGGAGAGCAGCGTCAGGTGGCGCGGCAGGAACGGGTACGGCACCTGCCAGCAGACCACGAGGATCGCCAGCAGCACCGAGTAGACGGTCTTCGTCAGGAACAGCGTCGCCACGCGCGTGATGTTGCCGATGACGCGGCGTCCCTCCGCCACCACCGACGGCAGCGTGGCGAAGCTGTTGTTCAGCAGCACGATCTGGGCGACGGCCCGGGTCGCCTCGGAGCCCGAGCCCATCGAGACGCCGATGTCCGCGTCCTTCAGCGCGAGGACGTCGTTGACGCCGTCGCCCGTCATGGCGACGGTGTGCCCCCGGGCCTGCAGCGCGCCGACCATGTCCCGCTTCTGCTGCGGGGTGACGCGCCCGAAGACCGCGCCCCCGTCCAGGGCGGCGCCCATCTCCTCCCGGCCGGCGGGCAGCCGCCGCGCGTCGACCGGCCCCTCGGCGCCGGTCAGGCCCAGCTTGGCGGCCACGGCGCCGACCGAGACCGCGTTGTCGCCCGAGATGACCTTGGCGGAGACGTTCTGCTCGGCGAAGTAACGCAGGGTGTCGCCCGCGTCCGGGCGCAGCCGCTGTTCCAGGACGACCAGCCCCGTGGGCCGGACGCCGTCGGTGACGCGCGGGTCGTCCAGCTCGCGCGCGGCGCGGGCGAGCAGCAGCACCCGCAGCCCCCGGGCGTTGAGCTCCTCGACCTGGGCGAGCGCCGGGGCCTCCGGGGCCAGGAGCACGTCGGGCGCGCCGAGCAGCCACGTGCCGCTCTCGCCGTCGGGGGTGCTCAGCGCGGCTCCGCTGTACTTCCGGGCGGAGGAGAAGGGCAGCGACTCGGTGCAGCGCCAGCGCGCCGGCGCCGGATAGGCGTCGATGATCGCCTGGAGGCTGGCGTTGGGCCGGGGGTCCGCCTCGCCGAGGGCGCCGAGCACCTGGCGCACGTGGGCCTCGTCCGTCTTGTCGCCCACCGCGCCGTCCAGCAGGCGCAGCTCGCTGACGTCCATGCCGCCCTCGGTGAGCGTGCCCGTCTTGTCCAGGCAGACGACGTCGACCCGGGCCAGGCCCTCGATCGCGGGCAGCTCCTGCACCAGGCACTGCTTGCGCCCCAGCCGGATCACACCGATCGCGAAGGCCACGGAGGTGAGCAGCACCAGCCCCTCGGGAACCATGGGCACGATCCCCGCGACCATCCGCCGGACCGCTTCCCTCCAGTCGTGGTCCTGGACGATCCACTGGCTGACGATCAGGCCGGCGGCCGTCGGGATCATCATCCACGTCACGTACTTGAGGATCCGGCTGATACCGGTGCGCAGCTCGGAGTGGACGAGCGTGAAGCGGGACGCCTCCTCGGCCAGCTGGGCCGCATACGCCTCGCGCCCGACCTTGGTGGCGGTGAAGGCGCCGCCGCCCGCCACGACGAAGGACCCGGACATGACGGGGTCCCCGGCCCGCTTCAGCACCGGGTCGGCCTCACCGGTCAGCAGCGACTCGTCGATCTCCAGCCCGTCCGCCTCCAGGACCCGGCCGTCCACGACGCACTTGTCGCCCGGCCCGAGCTCGATCACGTCGTCGAGGACGATCTCCCCGGTCGGGATCGCGCAGGGCGCGCCGTCGCGGCGCACGGTCGGCTTCGCCTCGCCGATGACGGCGAGCGAGTCGAGGGTCTTCTTGGCCCGCAGCTCCTGGATGATGCCGATCGCGGTGTTGGCGACGATCACGAAGCCGAAGAGGCCGTCCTGGATCGGGCCCACGACCAGGATGATCAGGAAGAGGACGCCGATGATGGCGTTGAACCGGGTGAAGACGTTGGCCCGGACGATTTCCGTGGTGGAGCGCGAGGAGCGGACGGGTACGTCGTTGACCTCGCCCCGGGCCACCCGCTCGGCGACCTCGGGCGCGCTCAGGCCCGGGTGCGGCACCGGCAGGTGTTCCTCGGTCGCGGTCTGCGCCGGATCGCTCATGAGTCCGACGGTAAGGGGGCGCTGGGCGCCGTGCCTTCCGAACGGCGGGACTGCGGACGTCCCGACGGCTCGTAACCGACGTAAGAGCGAGCCTCTTCGGACAGGCTCCGGGCCTAGCGGGCCGTGCTTCCCGCCGCTTCGCGGTGATCGGCGGCGCGGCGGATCGCCGCATCGCGCTTGCGGACGTACCAGATGCCGATCAGGCCGAGCCCGCCGCCGGCCAGGCACGTCCACACCCACCACAGGTGACCGTGGTCCCGGAACCAGCCGTAGAAGGGGATCTGGACGAGGAAGAGGACGAACCAGATGACGGTGCCGCCGGTGATGGTGGCGACGACGTTGCCCTCCAAGGGCTCCGGCGCTTCGTGCCTGGGTGTCCACTTCGTCATGGGCGCAAGCGTAGTCCGTGAGGGGCGGGGGCCTGCGCGAGCCCCGGTGGGAGCCCGTGCGGGCACGGTGCGGGCACGGTGCGGGCACGGTGTGGGCACGGTGGGTGCGCAGTACGACTGCGGTGGCCGTGCGCTCCCGGGCGCGGACCCTTGGCGCATAAGGGTCTACGCGCGGAGATAGCAATCGCGGGCTTGTTTATTCATACTGAATCGAACGGAAAATGACTGGCCGGTTTCGTCTGATCATACAGTTCATGATCCATTCGCGTGTCCCCCCGCCGCCTACGTCCCCCGTGTAGGCCCATCCGACTGAGGTCCCGTATGCCCACCTCGGCCACTTCCCCGGTCGACGCCCAGCAGCCGTCCACGCCGCCGCCCCCGCCCAAGGGCGCCCTCGACCGGTACTTCCGGATCACCGAGCGCGGCTCCTCCGTCTCCCGGGAGCTCCGCGGCGGCCTGGCCACCTTCTTTGCGATGGCCTACATCGTCGTCCTGAACCCGATCATCCTCGGGGCCGGCCAGGACAAGTTCGGTCACCAGCTGGACAACGCCCAGCTGGTCACGGCCACCGCCCTGATGGCCGGGCTCAGCACCGTCCTCATGGGCGTCATCGGCAACGTGCCGATCGCCTGCGCCGCCGGCCTCGGTATCAACGCCGTCGTCTCGCTCCAGCTCGCACCCAAGATGAGCTGGCCGGACGCGATGGGCATGGTCGTCCTGGCGGGCCTGGTGCTGATGGTGCTCGTCGCCTCCGGCCTGCGGCAGCGCGTCATGGACGCCATCCCGGGCGGGCTGCGGCGCGCCATCGCGATCGGCATCGGCCTGTTCATCTCCCTGATCGGCCTGGTCGACTCCGGCTTCGTCACCCGCAACCCGGACGCCGCCCACACCACCGTGCCGCTGGGCCTCGGCCAGGGCGGCCAGCTGCAGGGCTGGCCCGTGCTGGTCTTCGTCGTCGGCCTCGCCCTGACCTTCATCCTCGTCGTACGGAAGACGCGCGGCGCGATCCTCATCGGCATCGTCGCCATGACGCTCGTCGCCATCGTGATCAACTCGATCGCCGGGATCCCCGGCGCGAGCTGGGGCCTGTCCGTCCCCCAGATGCCGGACAAGATCGTGGGCGCCCCCGACTTCGGCCTCATCGGTGACATCAGCCTCTTCGGCGGCTTCCAGGAGGTCGGGCTGCTGACCGGCTGCCTGTTCGTCTTCACCGTGCTGCTCTCGGGCTTCTTCGACGCGATGGGCACGATCATCGGCGTCGGCGAGGAAGCCGGGCTCACCGACGAGAACGGCCAGCTGCCCAACATGGGCAGGATCCTGATGGTCGACGGCGTCGCCGTCGCCGCCGGCGGCCTGGGCTCGGCCTCGGCCAACACCTGCTTCGTGGAGTCCACGGCGGGCGTCGGCGAAGGCGCCCGCACCGGCCTCGCCAACCTGATGACCGGCGGCCTCTTCCTCCTCACCCTGGTCTTCACCCCGCTCGCCACGGTCGTCCCCTCGCAGGCCGCCACGCCCGCGCTGCTCGTCGTCGGCTTCCTGATCATGGCGGCCAACGTCAAGGAGATCGACTGGAGCGACTTCACCATCGCGGTGCCGGCGTTCCTGACGATCATCGCGATGCCGTTCACGTACTCGATCACCAACGGCATCGGGATCGGCGTGCTCGCCTTCATCCTGCTGCGGATCGCCGACCGGCGGGGCCGCGAGATCCCATGGCTGCTCAACGTGGTCGGGCTCTGCTTCCTCGTGTACTTCTTCCTCGACCCGATCGAGCAGATGCTGGGCGTGAAGTAACGGCCTCGCGGCCTTCTGCCCCCGCCGAGCCCCCGGTGACCTCCGCCACCGGGGGCTTCGCGTTCCCCACCTTCTCCGCTCTCCGCCCGGGAACGGCACACTGAAGCGGTGAGCGTGGTGATCGATGTCTCGGGCGTGCCGCTGGACCGCGTGTCCTTCGCGGTGTCGCCGCTTGCCGAGCTGGGAGCGGCGCTGCACGTCCTGGCCGAGCCGTCCCACCACCCCGGCCTCCTCGACTGGGCCACCCGGACCAGGGCCCACCTCCCTCCGGACCTCGCCGACAGGCTCCACGAGGCGGACATCCTCTGGCGCTCCACGCGTTCGGACCTGTTCCTGCCCGGCGGCGCGGCGCCCGGCCCGGAAGCGGGCGGCCTCGAAGCGAGGGGCCTCGAAGCGGCCGTTCTCAAAGAGGAACTGGACGCATGGGACCGGCTGGACGACGACGCCTTCGTCGTCGCCGCGGTGGAGATCTCCTGCGCCACCTCCTTCGCCCACTCCAGTCCGTCACCGCTGCGCCGCGCCGAGGACCGCCGGCGCGCCCGGGAGCTCGCCGCGGCGCGCGGGCTGCGGCAGGCCGCGTTCGCCGACCGGCTGCTGGAGGACCCGCAGAAGGTACGCGCCTGGCTCCGCCGGCTTCTGGAGGACTGCGAACAGCACTTCTTCGGCGAGGTCTGGCAGCGGGTCCGCTCCCGGCTGACCGCCGACGCCCGCCACAAGAACGAACTGCTCAAGCACCGCGGCCTGGCGCACGCCGTCGCCGCGGTCTCCTCCGCCATCACCCTGGACACCGAACGCCACCTCCTGGTGATCGACAAACTGCAGGACGGCCGGGTGCGGGCCACCTCCGCCGGGCTGGCCTTCGTCCCCACGGCCTTCGGATGGCCGCACCTCGTCGTCCGGGACGCCCACGGCGACCGGCCGGTCCTCCAGTACCCCGTCGCCGTGCCCGAGCTGCCGCCGGCTCTTTCGCTGGCGGTGGTCCAGCAACGCCTGGAGGCCGTCGCCCACCCCCTCCGGCTCCGCCTGTGCCGGACCCTGGCCCGGGGCCCCCACTCGACCACGGAACTGGCGGACGCCAACGGCCTCACGGCCCCGGAGGTGTCCCGGCACCTCGGAGTCCTGAAGAAGGCCGGTCTCACCCGCGCCCGCCGGCAAGGGCGGTACGTCTTCCACGAGCTCGACATCGAGCTCGTCGGCCGCCTCGGTGCGGACCTGCTGGGGAACGCGTTGCGCTAGGTTCCGCCGGCGGATCCGGCGAGTCGTGCGGGCCAGCGGATCCGGTGAGTCTTGCGGACCCCTACCGGTACATCAGCCGCCGCAGCACCACCTCCACCGGCCCCCGCCACCCCCGGCGTTCCAGCGCGTACGCCCCGGCCACCGTCACCAGCCACACTCCCACCGCGAACAGGGCCATCGTGGCGCTGGTGAGGCGGGCGCCCATGCCCAGCCCCCAGGCCGCGAGCAGCGGGGCGAAGAGCAGCGAGTGGGCGAGATAGCTGGACAGGGACCGCTTGCCCACGGCGGCTACGGCCGTGACGGCTGCTGCGGCCTTCGCGTTCCCCCGTGCCGCCCGCCCGCTCCACCAGTGGACGAACAACGCCACCACCGCGACGTAGCCGAGCCCGGCCCCGTATCCGGTGATCTCCCGGAGCACCGTCAGCGCCCCGGACTCGCTCTGCGCGTCGTCCGGCACCCGGAGCGCTCCGACGTGCGCGAGGGCCGCGGGCAGCGCGCCGAGCCAGCCGACCGCGATGCCGAGGACCGCCGTACGGCGCAGCAGCGGCAGGTGGCGGCCCGGCTCCTCCAGGATGCGGCGGCGCGCGGCCCAGAAGCCGAGCAGGAAGAGGACGTAACCTCCGCCGATCAGGGCGAAGGGCGGAGCGGTGAAGGTGACGAAGAGGCCGGTCATCAGCCGCGTCCCCGCGGCGGCGAACCAGCTCTCCTCGCCCGCCCCGTAGGCCGCGGCCCCCGGTTCCGCATGCGCGTCCCCCAGTGACCCCAGCTCCCCCTGGAGCAGTGCCGAGATGACCGGCTGCGCGGACACGAGCACCAGCTGGGCGGCGGCGATCGCGATCCACCACTTCAGGGCGCGCTCGCTGCGCCGGAGGAAGAGCGGGGCGAGGGCGAGGCTCAGCAGCCCGTAGTAGCCGACGATGTCGCCCGCCATGAGCAGGGTGGAGTGGGCGAGCCCGATGGCTATCAGGAGCAGGCTGCGCCTGCGCAGGATCCTGACCGCGTCGCGTTCGCCGGCCCCGCCGGCGGTCAGGCGCAGGAAGAGCTGCATCATGCCGTAGCCGAAGAGGAAGGCGAAGAGCGGGTAGACCCTCAGGTCGAGCGCTGTGATCATCGCGAACTGAACCGCGTGGTCCAGCCGTCCCCCGGTCACGGGCTGCCAGCCCGAGGGCCCGTACGCGGACCGCCACAAGTGGAAGGCGGTGTTCGACAGCACGATGAACAGCAGCATGATCCCGCGCGCGAAATCGGGCGCGAGGGCCCGCTCGGCGGACCGTACGCCGCCGCGGCGTGAGGCTGGGGCCGGGCTGCTGTGGGCCTCGGCCGTGGTGTCGGTCGTCATGCATCGACGCTATGGAGCCACCGGGCAGCCGGGCGTCCCTCTTCCGTCTATGAACGCCACACCTTCGTCTAAGAACGCACCACCTTTCGTCCGGGAGTGGCGCCGGACCGGCCCCTTGCCGCCGCCCGTCCCGGACAGACCCCGGCCCCACCCTGTAAGCTCATTCACCGAAAAGGTGAAGTGATTCCGCGCCGGATGCGATCTCTGCACTCGCACCCTTGCAGGCCGGTGACACTTTCCACTGACAGGGCGTCAGATCGCCCAATTCGCCGAAGAATCAGGGCCAAATAGAGGCGACGGACAACGACGTAAGACGTCGCCCAGTGCGAGGGGTTGCCGGAGTGGCGGGACTGCGAGAGCGGAAGAAGGCGCAGACGCGAAGGCGCCTGGCGGATACTGCGTTCACCCTGTTCCGCGAGCGCGGGTTCGAGAATGTGACCGTCGCGGAGATTTCCGACGCCGCGGAAGTGGCCGTGAGCACACTCTTCGCCTATTTCCCCTGCAAGGAAGCGCTGGTCTTCGACGCCGAGGACGAGTACGGGCGCGCGTTGACGGCCGCGGTCCGCGACCGCGGCGCCGGCGTCTCTATCCTGGACGCGCTCGAGGCGCACCTGGTGCCGGTGACGCAGCCCGCGCCGGGCGGCCCGTCCGGCGAGGACTTCGTCGAACTCGTCAAATCCACACCGGCGCTGCTGGATTACGCCGGCCGGGTGCGGCACCGCTGGGAGGCCGGCCTCGCCGCCACCCTCGCGCAGGAGGCCGGGGTCCCGGAGGGCGACCTGCTCACGACGGCCCTCGCCCGCTTCGTGCTGGACGCCATCTTCCTCGTCACGTACGGCGATCACTCTCCGGAGGATCTGAAGTCCGTATTCGAGCGACTGCGGTACGGCTGGGCCGATTTCGGCACCGCGGCCGCCCGGAAACCCGCCGCCGGCGCCGCGGAGTAGGCAGCAGAAGCGCCCTCGCTCCGCAGAAGCACCCTCGCTCCTCAGAGGCGAGGGTGTGACGATCAACCCGGGAGCCCGGCCCGGATCCGTACGGCCGCGGATTCCTCGTGCGCATGGGGGATGACGGGCAGGCGGCGCACCACCCGCTGCAGCTCCCGGCTCGCCAGGGCATCGACCCCGAGGCCGGCGCCGTGGCGCGGAGCGCCCGCGCAGGACGGCTCGGTACGGCAGCCGCTCCGTTCGTCCCCGTAGACGCGGGCCAGATCCCGCTCCCATTCGCTCAGGGCTCGCACGCCGACGGCGTCCAGGTGGAAGACGACCCGTCCGCGCCCGTCCCGGGGCCGTAGTTCGAGGCGATCCGGCCGACCGCGTACGCCGGTGCACCGCCCCCCGGGCCCCAGGGCGACGGCGGACAGCCGGTGGACGAGGTACCCGAGAAGCGACGGGTCGGCGTCCAGGTGGAGACAGCACGGCCCGGTCGCGGCCGCACGCAGGCCGAAGGCCCCGTCACCCAGCGGCTCGACGTCCGTCGCGTACTCGATCAGCGCCGCCAGTACGTGGTGCTCAAGGCGCAGTTGCCCCCCGCAAGCAGCCGTGGCGGCTCGGCGGCCCTGACGCCGGGCGGCGCGGTATGCGGCGATCACCCGCCGCTCGAACGGCGTGAGCCGCACGGCGCCGGCATCCCGTTCACGGCCTGACGCCTCCGTGGACGGCGATCGCAGCACGTCCATCGCCCCCTTCTCGGCGAGCCTCCCCGTCCGGATCCGGCCGGGGGGACACCAACCTTGCCTCGAACTCGCCCCAGAAGGCAAGTGGTTCGACATTGACATCCACATCAATCTCGTATCTACTCTGAACTCGTAGCGACTTCGAAAATTTGAGGGGACCCATGAAAGTGACGGCTACGCGCCGCTGGCTGGCCCTCGGCGCCCTCGCTCTCGCGATGCTGACCGTCGGGCTGGACATGACGGTGCTCAACATCGCCCTGCCGACGCTCGCCCACGACATGCACGCCGGCACCGCGGCCCTGCAGTGGTTCAGCACCGCCTACACGCTGACGCTGGCGGGCGTGATGCTGCCCGCCGGTGCGCTCGGTGACCGCTTCGGGCGGAAGAAGGTCGTGTTCGGCGCCCTGGTGCTGTTCGGCGCGGCCTCGGTCTGGTGCGCATTCGCCTCGTCGTCCGCCGAACTGATCTCGGCCCGTGTGCTTCTCGGCGTCGCGGCGGCAGCGCTGATGTCCCTGTCCATGGGAATGATCCCGGTGCTGTTCCCCGACCCGGCGGAACGCGGCCGGGCCACCACCGTGTGGATCACGGCGGTGACGCTCGGCATGCCGCTGGGCCCCATCGTCGGCGGCCTGCTGCTCAACCACTTCTGGTGGGGCTCGGTGTTCCTGGTGAACATTCCGACCGTCATCATCGGCGCGCTCGCGGTGGGCCTGTGGATGCCGGAGTCCCGCAGCCTGACCCGGCGGCCCATCGGCCTCGTCAGCGTGGCGCTCTCGGCGGCCGGGCTGGTCGGCCTCACTTACGGCCTGATCCGGTTCGGCGACGAAGGCTGGGGCGACGGCACGGCCTGGGCGACCTTCGTTGCGGGCCTCGCCCTGATCGCGGGCTTCGTCGCCTGGGAGCGGACCCGGGAACACGCCCTCGCGGATCTCAGCCTCTTCGGGGACCGCGGATTCAGCATGGGCACCCTCTACCAGCTGATCAACGCCTTCGCGATGTTCGGCCTGTTCTTCACCATCCCGCTGTACTTCCAGTCGGTGCTCGGCGTCGATTCGCTCGGCAGCGGCCTGCGCATGCTCCCGATGATCGGTGGCCTGCTGGTGGCCACGAACTTCCTGGAGGGCCTGCGCGACAAGATCGGCCTCAAGGCCACCCTGATGATCGGCTTCGCCGTCCTCGCGGCCGGGATGGGACTCGGCTCGCTGACCGGCACCGGCACCTCGTACGGGTTCGTCGCCACCTGGATGGTCATCGTCGGCCTCGGCATCGGCCTGGTGCTGCCCACCTCCATGGCACTGGCCGTGGGCGCGCTCAGCCCCGAGCGGGCGGGCGCCGGATCGGCCCTCCTGTCGGCCCTGCGCCAGGCGGCCGGCACCACCGGTGTGGCGGTACTCGGCACCGTGCTGTCCACCCGGTACCACTCCGAGCTGGGCCCGCTCAACCACAAGCCGGTCTCCGAGGGCGTCGGATCCGGTGTCGCCGTCGCCGATTCGCTCGGCGACGCGACGATGCTCCACGACGTCCAGACGGCCTTCATGAGCGGCATGGACCTGCTCCTGATCGTCTGCGCCGGAATCGCGGTCGCCGGCCTCGTCCTCGCGGCGGTCACCACCAAGAGCCGCACCGCCGAAGCCGGGGCGCAGCTGCCCGAGGCGGAATCCGCGCCGATCGCGTAACCGCATACCGATGCTCTCCCACGAGGAAGTGATGAACATGCGCAGCATGGTTACCGTCTCGAAGATGGATCAAAATGCCATCGCCGAGGTTTCGAAACTGTTCGCCGAATTCGACAGTACGGAAATTCCGGGACTGATCGGACTGCGACGCCGTCAGCTGTTCGTGCACGACGGCATTCAGATCCACTTGTACGATTTCTCCGAAAATCCCGACCCGTCCGCGATGGAAAAGGTCAAGACCGATCCGCGCATGAGCCGGCTGGCGACCGACCTGAACCCGTTCGTCACGCCGTACGAACCCGCAACGTGGACTTCCCCGGCCGACTCCGCGGCCTTCTGCTTCCACGACTGGGAGGGCGGGCCGGCCGAGCACCGGAACCGGACGCACACCACCGTCACCATCACCCGGATGGACCAGGCCGCGATCCCCGCCGTCACGAACATCTTCCGGGAGTTCGAATCCGCCGAACCGTCCCTCTCGGCGGGAATCCTCCGGCGCCAGCTGTTCGCCTTCAAGGATCTGTGCATCCACATCCAGGAGCACGCCGGCAGCGACGGCGCGGAGATCGCCCGGAAGGCCGCGTCGGACATCTGGTCCGGCAAGGTCGTCCCGGCCCTGCCGGAGCTCACCCCCCAGGACCCCTCGACCGACGGCCACGCGAGCCGCTTCTACGGCTGGGAGGCCTCGTGACGCGATGAGTCTGCTGACAGCAACGAATCGTGACGTTGCCGGGCAGGCGTGAAGCCTCTGGTACAGGAACTGGTCCGCCAAGGACCGGTCCGCGTACCAGAGGCTTCACGCCTGCCCGGCGTCTGCCCGGCGTCGCATGTCCCGCAGCGTGGACACCCAGTGTCACTGTTCGGTCACCGCAGGCGCCCGACCCGCTCCAAACATGAAGTGAGGAGGATTACCTAGCGACTCTCATTACGTTGCAACTCCGGTTCGTGTACGCTCGACGCGACGTGAATCGAATCCGGGGGGGCGATTCTGGTGATCTGGAGGCTGCGCCGACCGACCGGGACCGAGAGGTACCAAGGGGCGTCCGGAGCGCGAGGCTTAGCGGCCGCTGCGCTCGCCGCTGCGTAGACAGCCGTTCGCACGGGTTCTTCCGGTTCGTTTTCCGTGACCGCGCGGCGCGCCTCGCTCAGCGGCCGCTCCTGTCGTCCGATGCGACGGCTCCTGTCGCCCGACGCGACGACCCCCGCCCGCCAAGTCGGCGCCGACCCCCGGGCCAGGCGCACCAAAGGCCCCCGGATCGTCGCGCCGCCGGAGCCGCATCGCCGACGACACGGCGGACCCACCGACCCGCATACTCGCGGAACCTCCTATGGTCGCACCCGGAATCACGCTGCATGTTTGTGGAATGTAATGCTCCATGGAAAAAATTCATAAAAACCGAGGGTAACTCTTGCGAGTCGTGTACCTTCAAGCGACCCGGAGTAGTGAAACCACTCGAACCTGTGGTGATACCCATCACACGCATTCCGTTTCGGTTGCGAAACCACTAGAGGGACTACAGGCTGACAACGATGAAGATAAGCCATGTGAACGCCGAGATAAGCTCGCTGTTCGACCGATATGCGCTCGGGCTCGACTACGACGAAATTGACGACGCGTGGACGTCCGGCCTTTTTACGAAAGATGTGCTCATCGAGTTCCCCGTCAGCCGGCACGTAGGAATCGACGGCCTTGCCGAATACCACCGCAAGGCGCTGGCGATGTGGGCCGGGACGCATCATGTGAATACGCCGTCGATTGTGAGCGTCACCGGGGACCGTGCGACGCTCCGGGCCAATATGACGTCGGTGCATGTGCACCACCCGCGGGAGGGCGAGGAGCGGCCGCACTATGTGTCCGGCACCTACGTCACGGGCGACGCGGTGCATACCGAGCACGGCTGGCGGCTTTCACGCCTTTCGTTCGAGCTGACATGGAAGACCGGTAACCCGCCCGACTGAGCGGGGAACTGATAACGGGGGATAACAGCACAGATGAAAGCGTGTTCTCAGGAAGAGATACTCGAAACCCACGACGGCGAGCGCAGCGCGACGGTCCGAGCGATGTTCGGCGGTCCGCGCGGCACCGCAGCGATGCCGACGTCGCCGTCCCGGAACGCCTCCGACACCTGGCGGATCCTCGTCGTCGAGAGCAACAAGAGCGATCGCGCGACTCTTATCGAAGCGCTCGCACGACATGGCCACGACGTCGCCGCCGTCAACTCGGGCGGGGACGCACTGACGTCGTTCGAGACTGCGGACCTCGTGCTGCTGGACCTCGATCTCCCGGACCTGGACGGCCTCGAAGTGTGCCGCGAGATCCGGGCGGCCCACGGCGAGATCCCGGTCATCGCCGTCACTTCACGGGGGTCCGAGCTCGACTGCGTTCTCGCGTTGCAGGCCGGAGCGGACGACTACGTCGTCAAGCCCTACGGGCTCCGGGAACTCATGGCCCGCCTGAATGCGGTGATGCGGCGTTCACGCCGGGCCCCGCACACCGATACTGGCGCCGACGGCGCGGGCGTGCTCGAGCACGGCCCGCTCCGGATCGACAGTCACTCGCGTGAGGTCAAGCTGCACGGCCGGCTGATTCCGGTGACGCGCAAGGAGTTCGACCTGCTCGCGCTGCTGGCCGGCACTCCGGGGCGGGTCGTCTCGCGGGAAACCATCATGCGTCAGGTCTGGGGCGAATCCTGGTCACGCCGTACCGTCGACACCCATGTGAGCAGCCTCCGGAACAAACTGGGCGGGCCTGAATGGATCGTCACCGTTCGTGGCGTGGGCTTCAAACTCCGCAGCATGTGATGACCATTCATGCGCGGCAAATTGACATTCGCTGAACCCGGCCGTGTAGATTCCCGGGCTATCGTGAGTTCGCAGTAAGCGAAAACTCCGATCGAGGGGTCTCATGGCGAACGCCGATATCGACGAAACCAACGAACTCGTCAATTTCCCCATTCAGCGCACCTGCCCTTTCGCCATTCCGCCGGTCTACACAAAGTTCCGGGAGGAAGCACCGATCAGTCAGGTGGTCCTCCCGGACGGCGGAAAGGCCTGGCTCGTCACCAAGTACGACGACGTGCGGGCCGTGATGGCCAACCCCAAGCTCAGCTCCGACCGTCGCGCGCCGGATTTTCCGGTCGTGGTGCCCGGGCAGAATGCGGCCCTGGCCAAGCACGCGCCCTTCATGATTATTCTCGACGGCGCGGAGCATGCGGCCGCGCGACGGCCGGTCATCAGTGAGTTCTCGGTGCGGCGGGTCGCCGCGATGAAACCGCGGATTCAGGAGATCGTCGACGGGTTCATCGACGACATGCTGAAGCTGCCGAAGCCCGTCGACCTGAACCAGGTCTTCTCCCTGCCGGTTCCGTCGCTGGTGGTGTCCGAGATCCTCGGCATGCCCTTCGAGGGCCACGAGTACTTCATGGAACTGGCCGAGATCCTGCTGCGCCGCACCACCGACGAGCAGGGCCGGATCGCCGTCTCGATCCAGCTGCGCCAGTACATGGACAAGCTGGTCGAGGAGAAGATCAAGAATCCGGGCGACGACCTGCTGAGCCGGCAGATCGAACTGCAGCGGCAGCAGGGCGGCATCGACCGGCCCCAGCTCGCCAGCTTGTGCCTGCTGGTGCTGCTGGCAGGGCACGAGACCACGGCGAACATGATCAATCTCGGCGTGTACTCGATGCTGAAGAAGCCGGAACTGCTCGCGGAGATCAAGGCGGACCCCTCGAAGACCCCGAAGGCCGTCGACGAACTGCTGCGGTTCTACACGATCCCGGACTTCGGCGCGCACCGGCTGGCACTGGACGACGTCGAAATCGGCGGCCACCTCATCCGCAAGGGCGAGGCCGTCATCGCCTCCACCTTCGCGGCGAACCGCGATCCCGCGGTGTTCGACGACCCGGAGGAGCTCGACTTCGCCAGGGACGCACGGCATCACGTGGCCTTCGGCTACGGGCCGCACCAGTGCCTGGGCCAGAACCTCGGCCGTCTGGAGCTCCAGGTCGTGTTCGACACGCTCTTCCGCCGGCTGCCGGATCTGCGCCTGGCCGTGCCGGAGGAGGAACTGTCGTTCAAGAGCGACGCGTTGGTCTACGGCCTCTACGAGCTGCCCGTGACGTGGTGAATGAGGTGACCATGAAACTCGAGAAGAATCACGACCGCTGCATCGGCGCCGGCCAGTGCGTGCTGACCGAGCCGAGGATCTTCGATCAGGACGAGCGGGGCCTGGTGAGCGTCCTGATCGAGCGGCCGCAGGGCGCCGACGAGGCCGCCGCCCGCAAAGCGGTCTACATCTGTCCGGCGAAGGCGCTGTCCCTCGTGGAGGAGTGATCCGGAACGGAGCCGCGCCGGGGCCTTTCCCCGAAGGGAACGGCCCCGGCGCGGCCTCACCCGTTACCGGTCGTCGTGCATGCCCTGGTCGTCGCCCGTGGTCCAGACGGGTTCGATCCGAATCCGGGACAGCAGCCACGGTTCGTCGGCGGCAGCCCGCACGGCAGTGAAGGTGTAACGGGCGCCCAGATCGAAATGCTTGCCGGCCCCGTCCCGGCTCACATGCACGGCCGTGATATTTGCGTGAATGGTCGCGCTGTCGCCCGCCGGTTCGGGGAGCACATTGCTGACGACGTGCATGGTGGTCGCCCAGATCAGGTCGTCACGCAGCATGCCGGCCAATGCCTCGCGCCCGTCGATCCGGATATCCGGCAGCACCTCCATCGTCACGTCCGGAACGAATACCGTGGACAGCGCCTCGTGGTCCCGGGTGTCCACCGCTCGCGCGAACCGCGCTACCAGCGCCTGCAGTTCGAAGCGGTCTTCCATGCGTGTGATCGCGTTGATCGTATCCAGCTTGGTCATGCCTGTGATGCTGCGCTGCGAAATGGCGGCGATGCCTCGTCTGCAGAATCTTCTGACGAAGATCTGACAAAGTCCTTTCTCTGTGGGCGCCGTTGGGATCTCCGGCATCGAAGTACTGCACAGAGTCCTGCAGTTGACTGTGTTGAAACCTGTACCCGGTGCCGGAAGACTCGTTCTTGTCACCGGCTTGATCGGTTCGGCAGATAACCACCTGCGACTCGAAATTCCCTTGGCCGATTCGGGATTCAGCCGACTCGAGATACGGAGAAGGAAGTATGTACAGCAGTGTCATCGTGGGCAGGGTCAGATCCGGATCCACCGAAGAAGTCGCCGACGCCTTCGCGAAGCTGGACGGCGAGCCGTCCGGCACCCGGAATCTCCTGCGCCGCCAGCTCTTCGAGTACAAGGGCGTCTACATCCACCTCCAGGACCACACCGGGGAGAACCTGACCGAGGTCGTGGAGCACGGCGCCGACGGGGCGTTCGCCCCGTCCCTCGACGTCTACGACCCGGCCACCTGCACCGCGCCATCGGACATGGTCGCGACCCGGTTCTACGAGTGGCACGGACAGCCGGTGGCCGACGAGCACCGGATGTACAGCACCATGATCGTGGCCCGGCTCGACGGCGCCGACATCGAGACCGTCGCGAAGCTGTTCGGGGACTTCGACACCGGCACCGAGCTGCCGCACACGATGGGCACCCGGCGCCGGCAGTTGTTCGCCTACAACGGGCTCTACTTCCACATCCAGGATTTCGAGTCCGACAACGGCGGCGAGCTGATCGAGCGGGCGAAGTCCGATCCGCGCTTCGTGCAGATCCAGCAGGATCTGCTGCCCTACATCCACGTCTTCGACCCGGACACCTGGCGCTCGCCCTCCGACGCCATGGCCTCGCGCTTCTACACCTGGCAGGTCGGGGCATGAGCGGGCGTCGCGTCGTCGTCACCGGGATGGAGGTGCTGGCACCCGGCGGTGTGGGCACCGGCAACTTCTGGTCCCTGCTGAGCGAAGGCCGTACGGCCACCCGGGGGATCACCTTCTTCGACCCCGCCCCGTTCCGGTCGCGCGTGGCCGCGGAGATCGACTTCGACCCGTACGCGTACGGGCTCACCCCGCACGAGGTGCGGCGCATGGACCGGGCCGCCCAGTTCGCGGTGGTCGCGGCGCGTGGTGCCGTCGTGGACAGCGGCATCGAGACGGACGCCCTGGACCCCTACCGGATCGGTGTCACCATCGGCAGTGCGGTGGGTTCCACGATGAGCCTCGACGAGGACTACCGCGTCGTCAGTGACGGGGGCCGGCTCGACCTGGTCGATCACACCTACGCCGACCCCTTCTTCTACAACTACTTCGTGCCGAGCTCGTTCGCCGCCGAGGTCGCCCGTTCCGTGGGCGCCCAGGGGCCGAGCAGCGTGGTGTCGGCGGGGTGCACGTCCGGGCTCGACTCGGTCGGGTACGCCGTCGATCTGATCAGGGAGGGCACGGCGGACGTCATGATCGCCGGCGCCACCGACGCGCCGATCTCGCCGATCACGATGGCCTGCTTCGACGCGATCAAGGCGACCACGCCCCGCCACGACGACCCGGAGCACGCCTCCCGGCCCTTCGACAACACCCGTAACGGCTTCGTCCTCGGCGAGGGCGCGGCGGTGTTCGTCCTGGAGGAACTGGAGAGCGCGCAACGCCGCGGCGCGCGCATCTATGCGGAGATCGCGGGCTACGCGACGCGCAGCAACGCGTATCACATGACGGGGCTGCGCCCGGACGGCGCCGAGATGTCCGAGGCCATCACGGTCGCGCTCGACGAGGCCCGGATGAACCCCACCGCGATCGACTACATCAACGCGCACGGCTCGGGCACCAAGCAGAACGACCGGCACGAGACCGCCGCGTTCAAGCGCAGCCTCGGCGATCACGCGTACCGCACCCCCGTGAGCTCCATCAAGTCCATGGTGGGGCACTCGCTGGGCGCGATCGGCTCCATCGAGATCGCGGCGTCGGTCCTCGCCATCCAGCACAACGTCGTGCCGCCGACGGCGAACCTGCACACCCCCGATCCCCAGTGCGACCTCGACTACGTCCCTCTGACCGCACGCGAGCAGCTCGTCGACACCGTCCTCACGGTCGGCAGCGGCTTCGGCGGGTTCCAGAGCGCAATGGTGCTGGCCCGACCCGAAAGGAGTGCGGCATGACGGCCTCTGTGGTGGTGACCGGACTGGGCGTGGTCGCGCCCAACGGGCTCGGCGCGAAGGACTACTGGAGCGCGGCCCGCGTCGGCAAGAGCGGCATCGGCCCGCTCACCCGCTTCGACGCGTCGCCGTATCCGGCGAAGCTCGCCGGGGAGATCGACGGCTTCACGGCCGAGGACCATCTGCCCAGCCGCCTGATGCCGCAGACCGACCAGGTCACCCGGCTCTCGCTGGTCGCGGCGGACTGGGCGCTCGCCGATGCCGGTGTGAACCCCGCCGAGCTGCCCGCCTTCGGCATGGGCGTGATCACCGCCAGCTCGGCCGGCGGTTTCGAGTTCAGCCAGAACGAGCTCAAGAGCCTGTGGAGCAAGGGCGGGGAGTACGTCAGCGCGTACCAGTCGTTCGCCTGGTTCTACGCGGTCAACACGGGCCAGATATCCATCCGCAACGGGATGAAGGGCCCCAGCGGCGTCGTCGTCACCGACCAGGCCGGCGGTCTCGACGCGGTGGCGCAGGCCCGGCGCCAGATCCGTAAGGGCACGTCCCTCGTGGTGGCCGGCGCCGTGGACGCGCTGCTGTGCTCCTGGGGCTGGGTGGGAATGCACACCAGCGGCCGGCTGAGCACCGAGCAGGAACCCACCCGTGCCTACCTCCCCTTCGACGACCGGGCGGCCGGCCACGTGCCCGGCGAGGGCGGTGCCCTGCTCATCCTGGAATCGGCCGACTCGGCCCGCGCCCGCGGAGCCAGGGTGTACGGCGAGATCGCCGGGTACGCCGCCACGTTCGACGGACGCGAGCCGGGCCTGCGCAAGGCCGTGGAACTGGCCCTCGCCGACGCCGGTCTGGCGCCCTCGGACGTGGACGTGGTCTTCGCGGACGGCGCGGCCGAACCCGAGCTCGACCGGATCGAGGCGCAGGCCCTCGTCGAGGTGTTCGGCGAGCGGGGCGTCCCGGTCACCGCGCCCAAGACGATGACCGGCCGCCTGTACGCGGGCGCGGCCGCCCTCGACCTCGCCACCGCCTTCCTCTCGATGGAGGCGGGCCTGATCCCCGCGACCGTCCACACGGACCCCGCCGACCGGTACGGCCTCGACCTGGTCGTCTCGCAGCCGCGCACCGCCGACATCCGTACGGCGCTCGTCATCGCCCGGGGCCACGGCGGCTTCAACTCGGCGATGGTCGTCCGTTCCTGAACCCCTCGGACCGATCCCTCCCGCACCGAAAGGCAGGACCCCCATGTCTCAGAACACCTTCACCCTCGCCGACCTCAAGCGGATCCTCCTCGAAGGCTCCGGCGCCCCCGAGGGCGGCGGCCTCGACGGCGACATCCTCGACACCGAGTTCTCCGACATCGGCTACGACTCGCTCGCGCTGCTCGAAACCACGAGCCGGATCGAGCGCGAGTACGGGATCGAGCTGGACGAGGACGTCATCGGCGACGCCACGACCCCCCGCGCCTTCCTCGACGCCGTCACCGGACACCTCGCGGTCCCGGCCGCCTGAGCACGCCCAGCCACCAGCGAACCGAAAAGGGGAGAAATGACACAGCAGGAGCAGCGCGTCGCCCTGGTGACCGGCGCCACCAGCGGGATCGGCCTGGCCGTGGCCCGGCTGCTGGCCGGACAGGGCCACCGGGTGTTCATCGGCTCGCGCACCGAGGACAAGGTGCTGGCCACGGTCGAGCAGCTCCAGGAGGAGCGGCTCGACGTGGACGGCGCGGTCCTCGACGTGCGCTCGGCGGACTCGATCCGCGCCTACGTCCAGGCCGCCGTCGACCGCTACGGCCGGGTCGACATCCTCGTCAACAACGCGGGCATCAGCGGCGGCGGGGTGACCGCCGGCATCGCCGACGCGCTGTGGAACGACATCATCGAGACCAACCTCAACAGCGTGTTCCGGCTGACGCGGGAAGTCCTCACCACGGGCGGTCTGCGTGACAAGAGCTGGGGCCGCATCATCAACATCGCCTCCACCGCCGGCAAGCAGGGCGTGGTCCTGGGGGCGCCGTACTCCGCCTCCAAGCACGGCGTCGTCGGCTTCACCAAGGCCCTGGGCAACGAGCTGGCGCCCACCGGCATCACCGTCAACGCCGTCTGCCCCGGCTACGTCGAGACGCCCATGGCCGAGCGCGTACGGCAGAACTACTCCCGCCTCTCCGGTGCGCCGGAGAGCGCCATCCTGGAGAAGTTCCAGGCCAAGATCCCGCTGGGCCGCTACTCGACCCCCGAGGAGGTGGCCGGCCTCGTCGGCTATCTGGCCTCCGACACGGCGGCGTCCATCACCTCCCAGGCCCTGAACGTCTGCGGTGGCCTCGGCAACTTCTGACCGCGCGCGCCCGTCCCCACCCGAGGAGTCCCATGCCGTCCGAACTGCGTACCACCGAGCACGAAATCACGATCGCGGGACCGGCCGAGAAGGTCTACCACCTGCTGGCGCGGGCGGAGAGCTGGCCCCAGCTGTTTCCGCCGAACATCTACGTCGACCATGTGGAGCGCGGCGAGCGCGAAGAGCGCATCCGCATCTGGGCGACGGCGGGCGACACCGTCAAGAACTGGACCTCGCACCGCACCCTGGACCCGGAGAAGCTCGGCATCGACTTCCGGCAGGAGGTCAGCACGCCCCCCGTGGCCGCCATGGGGGGAAGCTGGCGGATCGAGGCCCTCCCTTCCGGAGAGACTCGGGTGCGCCTGGGCCACGACTTCCGGGCGACCGACGACGACGGCCTGGCCTGGCTCGAGGAGGTCGTGGACCGCAACTCCCGCTCCGAGCTCGCCTCTCTCAAGGCGCTGGTCGAGTCGGGGGGCGCGGACGCCGGCGAGCTGACCTGTTCCTTCGAGGACACGGTGCAGATCAAGGGGTCCGCTCAGGACGTGTTCGACTTCATCTGGGAAGCGAACCTGTGGACCGAGCGCCTTCCGCACGTGGCCACGGTGCGCCTGGACGAGCCGGCGCCGGGGCTGCAGACCCTGGAGATGGACACGCGGTCCAAGGACGGCAGCACCCACACCACGAAGTCGCACCGCGTGGGACTGGCCCCCCACCGGATCGCGTACAAGCAGACCACCCTGCCCGTGCTGATCACGCTGCACACCGGCTACTGGACCTTCACGCCGAACGGCGACGGCGTCGCGGCGTCCTCGCAGCACACCTTCACGGTCAGCACGGAGGCCATCGCCAAGGTGCTGGGAGCGGACGCGACGGTGCAGGACGCGGTCGCCTACGTCCGTACCGCGCTCAGCACCAACAGCATGGCGACTCTCGGCCTTGCGAAGGAGTACGCGGAAGGGCTCGCCGGGGAAGGCCGTTCATGACCACGGCCCCCGTTGCCCCGCTCCCGGGGCGGTCGGTCGACCAACGGCACATCACGCTGGACGCGGACGGCATCATGCTGTCCGCCCGGCTCGCCCAGCCGGTGCACGTCCCGCCGAGGGCCTTGATCGTCGCCCTGCACGGGGCGGGGATGAGCGCCGGGTACTTCGACGGACCGGCGCACCCGGAGACCTCGCTCCTGGCGATCGCCGCGGAACTGGGCTTCGCCGTCGTGGCCGTCGACCGCCCCGGGTACGGCAGGTCGGCCGATCAGCTCCCGCACGGGCAAGGGGTCGTGGCGCAGTCCCGGACGCTGGCCGCGGCGCTGCGCCGGCTGGTGGACGGGTACGAGACGGGCGCGGGCGTCTTCCTGATGGGGCACTCCTTCGGATGCAAGCCGGCGCTGCAGATCGCGGCGGACGGCACGGTCCCCGAGCTCGTCGGCCTCGACCTGTCCGGCTGCGGTGCCGAGTACCTGATCTCCCCCACCGCCCCGGCCACGCGCGCCGGAAGCCGGAAGCTCAACTGGGGCCCCTTGCGGCTGTACCCGCCGGGGACGTTCCGGTCCAGCGCCGGTGTCGTCGCCCCGGCTCCGGAACGTGAACTGGCGGACGCCGCCCAGTGGCCGGAGGTGTTCGCCGCGCTCGCGGAGCGGATCAGCGTCCCGGTCCGGTTCACCTTCGCCGAGCACGAGGCGTGGTGGCGCCGCGACCACCAGGCGCTCACACGGTTGCGGGACCGGCTGGCGGCGGCCCCCAGGGTCCTGATCGACCACCAGCCCGACGCGGGCCACAACATCAGCCTCGGCTGGGCGGCGCGGGCCTACCACCTGCGGGCTCTCGGCTTCGCGGAGGAATGCCTGCGCCGCCCCGGGGCCGGACAGCGGGAGAACATCTGATGACCGCCACGGTGCACACCCTCCCTCCCTCTCTCGCGGACGAAGAACACCCTCTGGTCGCGGTGCTGAACATCTTCGCCCCCGGCATCACGGACACGCTCGGCAGCGCAGAGCGGGAAGGGGAGGACGACAGGCGCTTCATTCCCTACGACGCGGTGGCCCGGCGCCTGGCACAACTGGGGCTGTCATGACCGCGAGGACAGGTCCGGGTCAGCCGCCGCAGAGCCTCTTCCTCGCCTGCGACCTGCAGGAGCCGGGGGCCGAGGCGGCGGCCCGGGCGGCACTGCGCCACCTGTCCGCGCCCGACCGGGAGCGGGTGGCCCGCCTGCACCGCTCCACCGACCGGACGCGCTCGGTACTGGCCCGCTGGCTGGCCCTCCAGGCCGCGGGCCGCCTCCTCGGCGTCCCGTGGACCGGACTCCGGCTCGGCCGTCATCACCATGGGCGTCCGTATGTGACGACGCATCCGCGCCTGTCCCTGAGCATGGCGCACAGCGGTCGCTACGCGGTGGCAGCCGTGGCACTCGGCGCGCGCGCAGGTGTGGACGTGGAGGAGATCTCGCGAGTCTCCGCACTGCCGGACAGCGCCTTCCTCACTCCTGCCGAGATCACCTCTCTGCCCTCGGCGGGGAGCGCCGCGGAACACAGGGCGGCGCTGTGGGTGCTGAAGGAAGCCGCGACGAAACTGACGGGCGAGGGCATGCGCGCCGGCATGAAGCGCGTCGGCTTCCGCTGGCAGGAAGGGGCACACGTGCCCTTCGCGGCGGAAACGCCCTACACCGGCGGCGAGTTCACCGCCTGCCGGCTCCCCGGAGGATACGTCTGCGCAGTGGGAGTTTCGGCGGGCACACCGCCCGCGACTCCGACGCTCCTGGCCGTCGGCACCGCGTCACCGACCACCGCACAACGAGCCGAACACGATAGGGAAGAGGCCGAACCGCACACCTGACTCGGTGTCAACTGAGCCCGGCCGTACGCCCCCTGAGACCGGTCAGAGCAAGCGGCGAGTTGCTCTGACCACACCGCCCCGACGGCTCGCGCGGTCGCCATACGCCTCCCGGCACCAACGGCATGCACGTGGGACTCCCCCGACCACCACCGCACGCCGCACCGGGCGGGACGAACGCGCAGGCCGTCGGGGCCGGGCCGGCCGCCCACGGATTTCACTCGACGGAAAAGCCCGGAGCGCACGCTCCGCCCCGCCGGGTGACAAGTGGTATCCACTGAACATCCACACGGCCTGCGGCGAACCCGGTACGGCGGGGCGAAGTGGTCGCATGCGGAAGACCCGGAGGCCTGAGGGCCGCATACTCGGTGAATCGGACGGTTCCGCAGTCGCTGCAGCGGGCCTCGCCCCGGGTCCGGGCCGCCCAGCCGCCACGGTGGGTACAGATCCTCCGCACTCTCATCCACCCCCCATGTGCATGGTCCGCCAGTGACGGCGCTGGAGCACCAACGCGTCCCCTTTCACCAGAGGATCCTCCCCGGCAGCCGCTTCCTTGTAGGCGGCCGCCAGTTGAGCGCACTCCCCGCACCCGTACATCGACCGGGACCCGGTCGGCCATAGCCCGGCGGCCTCCCGGTCCTCCCGCGTCGCCAGCCGCAGCGAAGCGAACGGCGCCTCCCATTCGCGGCCCCCTCCAGGCCACCGCAGCGTCACGCGGCCCCCCGCGCCCCCGATCACCTGCGCGACCCACCCCTCCCGCGTGTCCACCACGAACGCACCGATCCTGTACGTCATCACTACGCACCTCCCAAAACGAGACAGTATCGCTATTCGCGAATAGCAGCAAGGTTGGCGGGCGGTAGTAATCCTCGTCAAGTCGCATACGGTGGGGGGACGTAAGGCGGAAGGGTCGACAGGCGGAGGAGATCGTGGGCCACAGCGAGGCGGGAGCAGCAGACCGTCGCTCATTGCATGAGCGGATCGCCGCGGACCTGCGCGGCGAGATCATGAGCGGCGACCTGGCCCCTGGCGACAACCTGCCGAGCACCACGCAGCTCAAAGCGAGGTTCGGCGCCTCCAGCGCCACGGTGCAGAAGGCACTGCAACTGCTCAAGGAAGAGCGCCTGGTCATCGGGCGCCCGGGCGCCGCAGTCACCGTGCGCCCGCGCCGGCAGCGGACCATGCACCCCGCCGCCTACATGGCCCCGGCAGCGACCGGCGCTCCGTATCGCTGGCTCACCGAGGCGTCGAAGCACGGCGGTCAGGCGAGCACCAAGTTGCTGGAGGTCGCCGAGACCGTTCCCCCGGCGGATGTCGCCGTCGCCCTGAACCTCGCCGAAGGCGCCTCGGCGCTGCTCCGCCGCCAGCTCCTGCTCATCAACGACGAGCCGGTCGAACTGGTCAAGTGTTACTACCCCTTGGGGATCGCCCGCGGTACGGCCCTCATGGAACGCCGCAGGATCAAGGGCGGCACTCCGACACTTCTGGCCGGACTGGGATTCCCACCGCGCCTCAGCGTGGACAAGGTCGCGGCCCGCGTGCCCACCCAAGAGGAGTACAGCGCCCTGCAGCTGCCGAGCAGCCTGCCGGTTCTGCGGACGCTTCGGGTGCTGTACACCGACGACGAACGGCCCATTGAGGTCGCGGTCATGGCCAAAGCCGGGCATCTGTACGAGTTGCAGTACGAGTTCACCGCCGAGTAGGCGGATAGGGGATACGTATGCAGAGTGACGCCCGCTGGATCAGCAGTTCACTGCCCTACCTCACCGCCCGCCCCGACGGCAGCCCCGACGCCTGGAGCGCCGAAACCGCCGCGCAAGGGCGTCGCGGGCAGCAGAAGATCGTCCATGCCGGTGAAGTGCCCGCCCCGGACGTCGTCGCCGAGCTGCTCGGCGTCCCGCCCGGTGAGGTCGTCGTCGTGCGGCGGCGGATCATGTTGCTCGACGAGCGGCCCAGCGAGCTCACCGACACGTACTACCCCGCCGCCATCGCCCGCGGCACCCCGCTCGCCGGGACCGCGAAGATTCCCGGCGGGGCCATCACGCTGCTCGCGCGGCTCGGGTACGCGGGAGCCACCGTCCGCGAGGACGTCGTCGCGCGGATGCCCACCGACGGCGAACGGCAAGCGCTCGACACCTCCCCCGGCGAACCCGTCCTCGGGCTCACCCGGCTCACCCTCGACGCCGGCGACCGGCCCGTCCAGGTGGATCTGATGACCATGCCCGCACATCGTCAGCGCCTCCGTTACGAGATCGCGCTTCCGTAAGGAGTCGGTTCGCCGTTCGAACCGGCAGGAAGCCCGATACCGTACCGGCCAGGGACCGTTGCACCGGCACCGGCGGGAGGGGATGCTCCATGGCCACCCAGGGCGCAGACGAGAAGAACGGGCCGTTGCCGGGCGTCTACCGCATCGACCCCGAGGCGTCGAGGATCCGGTTCCGGATGCGGGCGCTGTTCGGGCTGTTCCCGGTCAAGGGGACCCTCTCCGTCGCGCACGGCCGCATCGTCGTCGAGGAGCCCGAATCCGCCTCCACCGTCGAGGCCGTGATCCCCGTCGACAGTTTCTCCAGCGGGCACGCCCAGCGCGACCGGCACGTCCGCTCGGCCGACTATCTCGACTCGGCGCTCCATCCCGAGATCCGGTTCCGCGGCGGCGACGTGCGCAGGGCGGATGACGGGGTGACGGTGCACGGCGAGTTGACGGTGCGCGGTGTCGCCCGGTCAGTGGTGCTGACCCTTAGTCAGGTCGTGGCGGACGGTTCGCGCTTGACGCTGCAGGCGACGGCCGTCGTCGACCGCTATGCCTTCGGCGTCACCCACGCCAAAGGGATGACGGGCCGCCGGCTGCGGATCGCGCTCGACGTGGTGGCCGTGCGCTGACGCGCCGGGCGCCGACGCCCCGTGCGCTCCCGCCGCCCCTTCCGTTCCCCCTGTCGTCTTCCCGGAGAACCGGTACCTTCGGGGGAAAAGCGGCTGGTGGTCTTGGGCGGCCTTAGGGGATTCGGTGGGGATCGAGAGCGATCAGCTTGTGTACGACTATCTGAGCCGGGTAGGCGACATCGCCCAACGGCGGGCGGACCTCACCTCCGCCGACCGGATGCGCCTGGTCTCCCGGCTGCGGACGGAGATCGAGCGCCGCAGGGCCGCCGAGGGCGCCGACACGCCCTCCTCCGTGCAGCGCATCCTGACCGGCCTCGGCAGCCCGGACGAGGCGGTCGACGACGCCGGAGC
>NZ_JBAMDC010000369.1:0-6351 GCF_036961605.1 Streptomyces sp. KLMMK | reverse complement strand
GAGAAGAGACAGGGGCGCGGTCGTCTGCGCGGTCTCCCTCGGCGGCGGCGCGGGGGCCGCCGCCCGCTACGGCGCCGGGCTGCTGTGGCCCGCGCCGCCCGGCGCCTTCCCCTGGACCACCCTGCTGATCAACGTGGTGGGCTGCGCCCTGATCGGGGTGCTGCTGACGGTGATCGCCGAGCTCGCCGCGCCGCACCGGCTGCTGCGGCCGTTCCTCGGGACGGGGGTGCTCGGCGGGTTCACCACCTTCTCGACGTACACGGTGGACGCCCAGCGGCTGATCGAGGACGGGCGCGTGGCGACGGCACTGGCGTATCTGGCGGGCACGCTCGCCGGCGCGCTGGCGACGGTCCTGGTGGCGGCCACGGCGACGAAGGCGTTCCTGCTGCGGAGGCGTACGCGATGACCTCCCCGCAGGGCGCGGGGCTCCGGGGCAGGGCCCTGCGCCTGACCGTCTTCCTCGGCGAGTCGGACCGCTGGGAGCACCGGCCGCTGTCCACCGAGATCGTGCACCGCGCGCACACCGCCGGGCTCGCGGGGGCGACGGTCTTCCGCGGGGTCGAGGGCTACGGGGCCTCGTCCGTCGTCCACACCGCGCGGCTGCTCTCCCTGAGCGAGGACCTGCCGGTGACGGTGGTGATCGTGGACACGGAGGAGCGCGTACGGGCGTTCCTGCCGCTGCTGGGCGCGGTCACCGGGGAGCGTCTGGTCACGCTGGAGCCCGTCGAGGTCCCGCGGCTCGGGCCCGCGCCGGAGGGCGGCGCGTGAACTGGCTCCTCGTCGTCGCCGGCGCGATGGCCGGCGCTCCCCTGCGCTACCTCACCGACCGCGCGGTGCAGTCGCGCCACGACTCGGTCTTCCCCTGGGGCACGTTCACCGTGAACACCGCGGGCAGCCTGATCCTGGGCGTCCTCACCGCCGCCGCCCCCTCCCACCTGCAACTGCTCCTGGGCACGGGCCTGTGCGGCGCGCTCACGACGTACTCCACCTTCTCCTACGAGACGCTGGTCCTGGCCCGCGGGGGCGCCCGCGGCTACGCGGCCGCGAACGTGGCCCTCAGCGTGGTGTGCGGGCTGGGCGCGGCCTTCGCGGGGGTGGCGCTGGGGCGGTGGCTGTGGGGCTGAGCCGCCTCAGGCCTCCGCCGTCCCCAGGTGCTCCAGCAGCACCGTCCGCAGCTCGCGCGCCGCGCGCGGCGGGGCGACGTCCTTGCGGTGGGCCAGGGCGATCGTGCGGCGCATGCGGGTGCCCTCGAAGGGGGTGACCCGCAGGCCCGAGCGGGCCGCCACCATGCCCGGCACCACCGCCAGGCCCAGGCCCGCGCGGACGAAGCCGAGGACCGCGTCCATCTCGCCGCCCTCGACGGTGAAGACGGGCTCGAAGCCGGCGGCGCGGCAGGCCGCGATGGTGATCTCGCGCAGGTCGTAGCCGTGGCGGAACATCACCATGGGCAGGCCCTCCAGGTCCGCCACGCGCAGGGCGCGGCGCCGGACGGGCGGGGGTTCGCCGGGGGCGGAGACGACGACGAGGTCCTCGCGCAGGAGCTCGGTGGTGGCGAGGGCCGGGGCGCCGACGGCCAGGGGCGTGATGATCAGGGCGAGGTCGAGGCCGCCGGCGGCGAGGGTGCGGACGAGGTCCTGGGAGCCGCCCTCGTCGACGAGGAGCTCGATGCCCGGGTAGCGGGCGTGGTAGGCCCGCAGGACGTCGGGGACGAGGCTCGCGCAGAGGCTGGGCGGGGCGCCGAGGCGCACCCGGCCGCGGCGCAGCTGGGCGACCTCCTGCACCTCGCGCCGGGCCGTCTCGGTGTCGGCCAGGATCTGCCGGGCCAGCGGCAGCAGCGCCTCGCCGGCGTCGGTGAGGGTGATGTTGCCGCGGGCGCGCTGGAAGAGCTCCGCGCCCAGCTCCCGCTCCAGGGCGCGGATCTGCTGGGACAGCGACGGCTGCGCGACGTGCAGGGACTCGGCGGCCCGGGTGAAGTGACGGACTTCGGCCAGGGTCGCGAAGTAGCGGAGCTGCTGGAGTTGCACGGTCAGCAGCATAGATAGGACGAGCCTATGGAAACCAGCTTCATCATGTCTTGGACGGATGGACCGGCCGCTGCCTAGCGTCTGGTGCCATGGCACTGGCGACCCGGACGGACCGTCCTCCGTCCCTCATCGGCTCCGTGTGGCGGTCGACCGTCGGCAAGAAGGCGGTCATGGCGGTCACCGGCATGATCATGCTGGCGTACCTGGTCGCCCATGTGGTGGGCAACCTGAAGGTGTTCTTCGGGGCCGGGGAGTTCAACCACTACGGGCACTGGATCCGCACCGTCGGCGAGCCTTTCCTGCACTACGAGTGGTTCCTGTGGATCGCCCGGGCCGCCCTCGGGACGGCGGTCGTGCTGCACGGCGTGGCCGCGTACCAGCTCAGCCGCCGCGACCTCGCCGCGCGGCCGCAGAAGTACGCCGGCACCCGCGGGAAGAAGGGGCGGCGCGCGAGCTACGCCACCCGCACCATGCGCTGGGGCGGCGTGATCCTCGGGCTGTTCATCGTCTGGCACGTCCTCGACCTGACGACGCTGACGGTCAACCCCAACGCCGAGGAGGGCCGCCCCTACGAGAACCTCGTCGCCTCCCTCGACCGCCCCGCCGTCACGGCCTTCTACATCGCCGCGATGCTCGCCCTCGGGCTGCACATCCGGCACGGCTTCTGGAGCGCCGCCCAGACGCTGGGCGCCAACTCCCCCCGCCGCGACCGGGTGCTGAAGTTCCTGGCCGATGCGCTGGCGCTGGTGCTGACCTGCGGCTTCATCGCCGTGCCCGTGGGCGTCCTGACAGGAGTCGTGAGCTGAGCATGTCCTTCTCATCCGACCGGACACACTCGTCCGACCACACGCACTCGTCCGACTACACGCACTACACGACCGGCGAGCCGGTCACCGACACCGCCGCCCCCGGCGGCCCCATAGCCGAGCGCTGGGACCGGCGCCGCTTCGAGGCCAGGCTCGTCAACCCGGCGAACCGCCGCAAGCACACCGTCATCGTCGTCGGCACCGGCCTGGCGGGCGGTGCCGCGGGCGCCACCCTCGCCGAGCAGGGCTACCACGTCGTGCAGTTCTGCTACCAGGACTCGCCGCGCCGCGCCCACTCCATCGCCGCGCAGGGCGGCATCAACGCCGCCAAGAACTACCGCAACGACGGCGACTCCGTGCACCGCCTCTTCTACGACACCGTCAAGGGCGGCGACTTCCGCGCCCGCGAGTCCAACGTCCACCGCCTCGCCCAGGTCTCGGTCGAGATCATCGACCAGTGCGTGGCGCAGGGCGTGCCGTTCGCCCGCGAGTACGGCGGGCTGCTCGACACGCGCTCCTTCGGCGGCGTCCAGGTCTCCCGGACGTTCTACGCGCGCGGGCAGACGGGCCAGCAGCTGCTGCTCGGGGCCTACCAGGCGCTCAGCCGCCAGATCGACGCGGGGAACGTCGAGATGCACGCCCGTACGGAGATGCTCGACCTGATCGTCATCGACGGGCGGGCGCGCGGGATCGTGGCGCGCGACCTGATCACGGGCGCCGTCAGCACATACGTCGCGGACGCGGTGGTCCTCGCCAGCGGCGGCTACGGCAACGTCTTCCACCTCTCCACCAACGCCAAGAACTCCAACGCGACGGCGGTCTGGCGGGCCCACCGCCGCGGCGCCTACTTCGCCAACCCCTGCTTCACCCAGATCCACCCCACCTGCATCCCGCGCTCCGGCGACCACCAGTCGAAGCTGACGCTGATGAGCGAGTCGCTGCGCAACGACGGCCGCATCTGGGTGCCCAGGGCGAAGGGCGACACGCGCCCGCCGGCCGCGATCCCCGAGGACGAGCGCGACTACTACCTGGAGCGGATCTACCCCGCCTTCGGCAACCTCGTCCCCCGCGACATCGCCTCGCGCGCCGCGAAGAACGTCTGCGACGAGGGGCGCGGCGTCGGCCCGGGCGGGCAGGGCGTCTACCTGGACTTCGCCGACGCCATCGCCCGCATGGGCCGCAAGGCCGTCGAGGCCAAGTACGGCAACCTCTTCGAGATGTACGAGCGGATCACGGCGGAGAACCCGTACGAGGTCCCCATGCGGATCTACCCGGCCATCCACTACACCATGGGCGGCCTGTGGGTGGACTACGACCTGCAGACCACCGTGCCGGGCCTGTTCGCGATCGGCGAGGCCAACTTCTCCGACCACGGCGCCAACCGCCTGGGCGCCTCGGCTCTGATGCAGGGACTGGCCGACGGCTACTTCGTCCTCCCCTCCACCATCAACGACTTCCTGGCCCGGCACCCGCACGACGCCGTGCCCGGGGACCACCCGGCCGTGACGGAAGCCGTCACGGGGGTGACGGACCGGCTGAACCGCCTCCTGGCCAGCGACGGCGACCGCACCCCGGACTCCTTCCACCGCGAGCTCGGCGAACTGCTGTGGGACGAATGCGGCATGGCCCGCACAGAAACCGGCCTGCGCAAGGCGCTCGGCCGCATTCCCGCCCTGCGCGAGGAGTTCTGGCGGCGCGTCAAGGTGCCCGGGACCGGCGAGGAACTCAACCAGTCCCTGGAAAAGGCCAACCGCATCGTCGACTACCTCGAACTCGCCGAGCTGATGTGCCTGGACGCCCTGCACCGCTCGGAATCCTGCGGCGGCCATTTCCGGGAGGAGAGCGCGACGCCCGAGGGCGAGGCAGCCCGCAAGGACGAGGAATTCTCGTACGCGGCGGCCTGGGAATTCACCGGGCCGGGCCGGGCGCCCGTCCTCCACCGGGAAGCGCTGACCTTCGAATACGTCCACCCCACCCAGCGGAGCTACGCGTAATGGACCTCACCCTGCGCATCTGGCGCCAGCGCCATGCCGGCGAACCGGGCGCCATGACCACCTACCGGGTCACGGGAATCAGCGAGGACATGTCCTTCCTGGAGATGCTCGACCACCTCAACGAGGAGCTGATCCTCGCCGGGGACGAGCCCGTGGCCTTCGACCACGACTGCCGCGAGGGCATCTGCGGCGCGTGCGGCATGGTCATCAACGGGCAGGCGCACGGGCCCGAGCGGACCACGACCTGCCAGCTGCACATGCGCCACTTCGCCGACGGCGACACCATCGACGTCGAGCCGTGGCGGGCGGCGGCCTTCCCGGTCGTGAAGGACCTGGTCGTCGACCGTTCCGCCTTCGACCGCATCATCGGCTCCGGCGGCTACGTCACCGCCCCCACCGGTTCCGCCCCCGAGGCCCACGCCACGCCCGTGCCCAAGCCGGTCGCCGACCTCGCCTTCGAGCACGCCGAGTGCATCGGCTGCGGCGCGTGCGTGGCCGCCTGTCCCAACGGCTCGGCGATGCTCTTCACCTCCGCGAAGGTCGTCCACCTCAACGTCCTCCCGCAGGGCGCCCCCGAGCGGGAGGCCCGGGTGCTGGACATGGTGGAGACGATGGACGACCAGGGCTTCGGCGGCTGCACGAACACCGGCGAGTGCGCCGTGGCCTGCCCCAAGGGCATCCCGCTCACGGCGATCGGATCGATGAACCGCGAGTACCTGCGGGCCACTCTCAAGGGCGGGCGGCGGCGCTGAGCCGGCCCGCCGGCGGGCGGGCCGGCGGCCCGGCCGGCGGGTGGAGCCGTGAGCGGATCAGCGGGCGCCGAAGACCTGGGTCCAGCGCGGGCCGCCCGGGGCGTGGTTGACGCCCACGCCGATCTCCTTGAAGGAGCAGTTGAGGATGTTCTTGCGGTGGCCGTCGCTCTTCATCCACGAGTCCATGACGGAGGACGCCGACTGCTGCCCGTAGGCGATGTTCTCGCCGTACGTGCTCCAGTTGTAGCCGGCGGCGGTCACGCGCTCGCCGGGGCCCTTGCCGTCGGGGTTGGTGTGGTCGAAGAAGCTGCGGGCGGCCATGTCGTCGGAGTGGCCCTGGGCCGCGGCGTCCAGCTTGCTGTTCTCGGTCAGGGGCGAGCAGCCGACCTTGGCGCGCTCGGCGTTGACCAGGTCGGTGACCTGCCGGCCGAGCCCGCCGCCGCCGGGGTTCGCGGCCTTGGGGGCGCGCTTGGGCGGGGTCGAGTTCTTCGCCTCGGGCGACGGCTTCGCGGAGGCGGACCGGCTCGGCTCCGCGGAGGGCGAGGCGGAGGACGAGGCGGACGCGGACGCCGACGGCTTGGCCGAGGCGGAGGCGCTCGCGCTCGCCGAGGCGGACGGGGAGGCGGCGGACGGCAGCACGGACGCGCCGGCGTCGAGGGCCTTCACCCGGTTCTGCGGCGCCTGCCCGTCCTTGGCGGAGACGGACGTCTCCTCGGGGGAGTCGGTGAAGAGGTAGAGACCGCCGAGGACGCCGCCCGTGAGGAGGGCGAGGGCG
>NZ_JBAMDC010000368.1:0-6403 GCF_036961605.1 Streptomyces sp. KLMMK | reverse complement strand
CGGCGCGGGTGTCTGGTACATCAACTCGGGCCAGTTCACGACCGTCCCCGCCGTCCTGGACATGACCCGGGACAAGGCGGAGAAGACGCTGGACGGCGCCGGGCTCGGGGTCCGCACGAAGGAGGACTTCAGCGACACCGTCGAGCGCGGCCACGTCATCGCCGCCGACCCGGCACCCGGCAAGCGCATCCGCAACACCGGCAAGGTGACGATCACCCTCTCGCGCGGCCCCGCCCGGGCCGAGGTGCCCAACGTCGCCGGGATGCCCTTCGACGAGGCGAAGAAGAAGATCGAGGGCGCGGGCCTGACCGTCGGCGAGGTAGGCAAGCAGTTCAGCAGCGAGACCCCGCAGGGCTCGGTGCTGGCCACCGACCCGAAGCCGGGCGAGCAGCGCCGGCCGGAGGCCCCGGTCGCGCTGACCGTCAGCAAGGGCGCGCCGCTGGACGTGCCGGACGTGCGGGGCATGTCCGTGGACGCCGCGACCGCCGCGCTGCGCGACAAGGGCTTCGAGGCGAAGGTGTCGGAGGCCCAGGTCTTCTCCGACCGCGCCAAGGGCGCCGTGGCCGAGCAGTCCCCCGGTACGGGCGACAAGGCCGCCAAGGGCGACACGGTCACCCTCACCGTCTCCAAGGGCAAGGAGATGGTGCCGGTCCCGGACGTCACGGGCCGGAACGAGTCCGAGGCCAAGCGGCTGCTGACCGAGGCGGGCTTCAAGGTGAAGGTCGACAAGCCCTTCTTCTTCCCGCAGGACTCGGTGGAGAGCCAGTCGGTCAAGGGCGGCGAGCAGGCCGCCAAGGGCGACACGATCACCATCAAGCTCAAGGGCGGTCTGTAGCGGTGGAGGAGCTGACCCCGGGGCGGCTGCGCAACCCCGTAGGCGGCCACGTGCCGGTGGCGGGCGGGCTGGCCAAGGTGGGCCTGGCCTACGCGCGCGAGATGGGCGCGGAGACCTTGCAGGTCTTCGTCGCCAACCCGCGCGGCTGGGCGACGCCCGCGGGCAGCCCCCGGCAGGACGAGGAGTTCCGCGCCGCGTGCGCGGAGGAGTCCCTGCCGGTCTGGGTGCACGCCCCCTACCTGATCAACTTCGGCTCGCACACGGAGGCGACGGTCGAGCTGTCCGCGGAGTCGATGCGGCACTCGCTGCGCCGCGGCCGGGCCATCGGCGCGCGGGGCGTGGTCGTGCACACCGGCTCCGCGACGGGCGGCCGGCCGCGCCGGGCGGCGCTGGAGCAGGTCCACGAGCGGCTGCTGCCGCTGCTGGACGAGCTGACCCACGACGACGACCCGTGGCTGCTGCTGGAGCCCACGGCCGGCCAGGGCGCGTCCCTGTGCTCGCTGGTCGAGGACCTCGGCCCCTACTTCGAGGCGCTGGAGCACCACCCGAAGCTGGGGGTGTGCCTGGACACCTGCCACGTCTTCGCGGCGGGCCACGACCTCGCCGGGCCGGGCGGGATGAAGAGCACGCTCGACGAGCTGGTCTCGGTGGTGGGCGAGGGACGGCTGCGCCTGATCCACGCCAACGATTCGAAGGCCGCCGTCGGCGCGCACCTCGACCGGCACGAGAACATCGGTTCCGGCCACATCGGCGCCGACCCCTTCGCGGAGCTCTTCCGCCACCCGGCGACGGCCGGGGTGCCGCTGACGATCGAGACGCCGGGCGGCAAGGAGGGGCACGCCGCGGACGTGGCCCGGCTGAAGGAACTGCGCGCGGGCGTGCTGTAGGCGGAGGGCGGACTGCCGCAGCGGCGGAGCACCGCTGCGACGGCCCGGCGGTACGCACGCGGCCGGCGGAACCGGGGCATGTCGTGGTCCGCCGCCCGCAGGGCTAGAGCTCCGGGCCCTCGCCCGGCTGCTCCTGGTAGGAGTAGCGCTGCTCGCGCCAGGGGTCCCCGACGTTGTGGTAGCCCCGCTCCTCCCAGAAGCCGCGCCGGTCGGCGGTCATGTACTCCACGCCGCGCACCCATTTGGGCCCCTTCCAGGCGTAGAGGTGCGGCACGACGAGACGGACCGGGAAACCGTGCTCGGCGGTCAGCGGCTCGTCATCCTTGTGCGTGGCGAAAATCGTCTTTTCGGAGGCGAAGTCGGCCAGTCGCAGATTGGAACTGAAGCCGTATTCCGCCCACACCATCACATGCGTGACCTCGGGCGCGGGCGGTGCGAGTTCGAGCACCGTACGGGCCGACACCCCGCCCCATTCGGCGTCGAGCATGCTGTATTTCGTGACGCAGTGCAGATCGGCCACCACCGTCGTATACGGCAGGGCGGAGAATTCCTCGTGCGTCCAGCAGTGCTTGTCGCCGTCGGCGGTGGATCCGAAGACCCGGAACTCCCACCGGTCCGGCTTGAACCTCGGCACGGGACCGTAGTGCGTCACCGGCCATCCGCGCTGAAGACGCTGCCCCGGCGGCAGCTGGGGGAGCTCCCCTTTGCGGCTTTCGGTGTTTTTCGAGGGCCCCATGCCCCCATGGTGTCAGACCTTTCACGGCGCCGATGACCAGGGGTTCCACTATTGGGACAACTCCCACTAAGTGTGCACTTACTGGACGGTTTCGAAGGGCGATGCGAGGATGCGCGCAACCTGCCAGTCACCCTTGCTTGGAAGGAGCCTCTGCAATGCAGGGCGACCCCGAGGTCATCGAGTTCCTCAATGAACAGCTGACTGCCGAGCTGACCGCCATCAATCAGTACTTCCTGCACGCGAAGCTGCAGGAGCACCACGGGTGGACCAAGATCGCGTCGCATACGCGCGCCGAGTCCTTCGACGAGATGCGGCACGCGGAGACCCTCACGGACCGGATCATCTTCCTGGAGGGGCTGCCCAACTACCAGCGGCTCTTCCACGTGCGGATCGGCCAGACCATCACGGAGATGTTCCAGGCCGACCGGCAGGTGGAGGTCGAGGCCATCGACCGCCTGCGGCGCGGAGTGGAGGTCATGCGGGCCAAGGGCGACATCACCTCGGCCAATATCTTCGAGGCGATCCTCGCGGACGAAGAGGATCACATCGACTATCTGGACACCCAGCTGGAGCTGCTGGAGAAGCTCGGCGAGGCGCTGTACATCGCGCAGTTCATCGAGCAGGAGAACGGCGGGTCGGAGTAGCCGGGGCCGCCGGGGGCGCTAGGCCGCCTGGGGCTGCGGCAGCGCGGGTATCTCAGCGCTGAGCACGCCGGAATCCCCCTGGTCGGCCAGCTCGCGCCGCGGGCACGCGCCACGGCCGAGGAGCGCCTGGATGCGGCGCACGCAGCTGCCGCAGTCGGTGCCCGCCTTGCTGGCGGAGGCTATCTTCCGAGGCGTGCACGCCCCCTTGTCCGCGTGCTCACGCACCTGCTGCTCCGTGATGCCGAAGCACGAGCAGACGTACACGCGGTTCACCGCCAACCGGGTTGATCAATAAGGTAACCCTTACCTTACCCGGCTCGGTGGCGGAATAACAACGCCGTGGGGCGGGGATCACAGATTCCCGCCCCACGGCGCGCTCGTTTCACCGGCTCCTACTGGTCGCGGTACATCTCCGCGACGAGGAACGCCAGGTCCAGGGACTGGCTGCGGTTGAGGCGGGGGTCGCAGGCCGTCTCGTAGCGCTGGTGCAGGTCGTCGACGAAGATCTCGTCGCCGCCGCCCACGCACTCGGTGACGTCGTCACCGGTGAGCTCGACGTGGATGCCGCCCGGGTGCGTGCCGAGGCTCTTGTGGACCTCGAAGAAGCCCTTGACCTCGTCCAGCACGTCGTCGAAGCGGCGGGTCTTGTGGCCCGAAGCCGCCTCGAAGGTGTTGCCGTGCATCGGGTCGCAGATCCACGCCACCTGGGCACCGGAGGCGGTGACCTTCTCCACCAGCTCGGGGAGGTGGTCACGGATCTTGCCCGCACCCATCCGGGTGATGAACGTGAGCCGGCCGGGCTCGCGCTCCGGGTCGAGGCGCTCGATCAGGGTGAGCGCGTCCTCGGCCGAGGTGGTCGGGCCGAGCTTCACACCGATCGGGTTGCGGATCTTCGAGGCGAACTCGATGTGCGCGCCGTCCAGCTGACGGGTGCGCTCGCCGATCCAGACCATGTGGCCGGAGACGTCGTACAGGTTCCCCGTGCGGGAGTCCGTACGGGTCAGGGCCGACTCGTAGTCGAGGATCAGGGCCTCGTGCGAGGAGTAGAACTCGACCGTCTTGAACTCCTCCGGGTCCGTCCCGCAGGCGTTCATGAAGTTCAGCGCACGGTCGATCTCGCGGGCCAGGGCCTCGTAGCGCTGCCCGGACGGGGAGGACTTCACGAAGTCCTGGTTCCAGGCGTGCACCTGGCGCAGGTCGGCGTAGCCGCCGGTGGTGAAGGCGCGCACCAGGTTCAGCGTGGCCGAGGAGGCGTGGTACATGCGCTTCAGCCGCTGCGGGTCCGGCGTGCGGGCCTCGGGCGTGAAGGCGAAGCCGTTGACGGAGTCGCCGCGGTAGGTCGGCAGGGTCACGCCGTCGCGGGTCTCGGTCGGCTTCGAGCGGGGCTTGCTGTACTGACCGGCGATGCGGCCGACCTTGACGACGGGCACCTGGCCCGCGTAGGTCAGCACGGCGCCCATCTGGAGCAGCGTCTTGAGCTTGTTACGGATCTGATCGGCACCGACGGCATCGAAGGCCTCGGCGCAGTCGCCGCCCTGGAGCAGGAACGCCTCTCCACGGGCGACCGCTCCCAGGCGCTGGCGCAGCTGGTCGCACTCGCCCGCGAAGACGAGAGGCGGATAGGACTCGAGCTCGGCGATCACATCGCGCAGAGCCTCTTGGTCCGGCCATTCGGGCTGCTGCGCCGCGGGAAGGGAGCGCCAGGTGTTGCCACCGGCGTGGAGTTCAGCGTTCACGGTCACGCTCCAACCCTACGGGGTCGCGGCGGCAGCCCCGTCGCCGGACCGCACTTTGAGACATTTGCCGATACGAGGGCGAGACGCGCCCAAGACACGCCAGAGCCACCGCTCAATACCGGCCACCCCCGTGCCGCTTCGCAGCCGCACGGGACACGGGCGCCCCCGCGCCCTCGCCCCGCACTGCGGAAGCTTCCATTCCTATGACCTGACCTCGGCTGATACCCGCCGGTAAGGATCGTGCTTCGGGTAGGGTGCCCAGCATGTTCGCGCTGCAGACCCAGAACTGGTGGTGGACCGCTCATCCGGCGGCCCACTGACTGCGCGTACCACCGACGCATCGCGAAGGCCGCCCCGAGGGGCGGCCTTCCGCATTTCCCGGGCCGTTCCTCCCCGCACCGGAAGGAACACTCCCCATGCCCAGCGACACCGCCGCCCTGCTCGCCCGGCTCACCGGCCCCGTCTGCCCGCCCTTCGCCCTCCTCCACCGCCGCACGCCCGGCCTCCCCCGGGGCGCCGCGGACGCGGCGGGTGCGCCCGCCGGCACCGTCGAGCTGCTCCTCGGGCCCGTCGAGGAGGTGGAGCGCCTCGCCGGCATCCCCCTGGCCGCCGGCCGGCCCGGCGGCGGCCGCCCCGTCCACGACGCCCTCGCCCTCGTGCCCTTCCGGCAGATCCGCGAGCGCGGCTTCGACGTCCGCGACGACGGCACCCCGCTGGCCGTCCTGCGCCCCGAGGAGAGCCACGAGCTGCCCCTCGACGACGTCCTCGCCGCCCTGCCCGCCCACGCCGTCCGCGTCGAGGGCGGCGCCTTCGACGTGAGCGACGACGCCTACGCGGACATCGTCCGGCGCGTGATCGACGACGAGATCGGCACCGGCGAAGGCGCCAACTTCGTCATCCGGCGCACCTTCGAGGGCGAGATCCACGGCTTCACCCCCGCCGACGCCCTCGCCCTCTTCCGCCGCCTGCTGGCCGGCGAGCGCGGCGCCTACTGGACCTACGTCGTGCACACCGGCGACCGCACGCTCGTCGGGGCCAGCCCGGAGGTGCACGTGCGCATGTCCGGCGGGACGGTCGTGATGAACCCCATCAGCGGCACCTACCGCTACCCCGCCTCCGGACCCGACAAGGACGGCCTGCTGGCCTTCCTCCACGACCGCAAGGAGGTCGAGGAGCTGTCCATGGTCGTGGACGAGGAGCTGAAGATGATGTGCACCGTCGGCGACATGGGCGGCGTCGTCGTCGGACCGCGGCTGAAGGAGATGGCCCACCTCGCCCACACCGAGTACGAACTGCGCGGGCGCTCCTCCCTGGACGTGCGCGACGTGCTGCGCGAGACCATGTTCGCGGCGACCGTCACCGGCTCCCCCGTGCAGAACGCCTGCCGCGTCATCGAGCGCCACGAGCCCGGCGGGCGCGGCTACTACTCCGGCGCCCTCGCGCTCATCGGCCGCGACGCCGGCGGCGCCCGCACCCTGGACTCGCCCATCCTCATCCGCACCGCCGACATCGACCGCCGCGGGCGGCTGCGTGTCGGGGTCGGCGCCACGCTCGTGCGCCGCTCC
>NZ_JBAMDC010000367.1:0-6408 GCF_036961605.1 Streptomyces sp. KLMMK | reverse complement strand
GCAGGCCTCGCCGCTGCGCGGTCAGACGGTCAAGATGCCGCGCATGCGCAAGGTCATCGCCGACAACATGATGAAGGCGCTGCACGGCCAGGCCCAGCTGAGCTCCGTGATCGAGGTGGACATCACCAAGATCATGCGGATGCGCGGCAAGGCCAAGGACTCCTTCGCCCAGCGCGAGGGCGTCAAGCTGTCGCCGATGCCGTTCTTCGTCAAGGCCGCCGTCCAGGCGCTGAAGGCCTACCCGGTCATCAACGCCCGGATCAACGAGGACGAGGGCACCATCACCTACTTCGACTCCGAGAACGTCGGCATCGCCGTCGACTCGGAGAAGGGCCTGATGACCCCGGTCATCAAGGGTGCGGGTGACCTCAACATCGCGGGCATCGCCAAGAAGACCGCGGAGCTGGCCGGCAAGGTCCGCACCGGCAAGATCAGCCCGGACGAGATGTCGGGCGCGACCTTCACGATCAGCAACACCGGCTCGCGCGGTGCGCTGTTCGACACGGTCATCGTGCCGCCGAACCAGGTCGCGATCCTGGGCATCGGTGCGACCGTCAAGCGCCCGGTGGTCATCAGCCACCCGGAGCTGGGCGAGACCATCGCCGTCCGCGACATGACCTACGTGACGCTCTCCTACGACCACCGTCTGGTGGACGGCGCCGACGCCGCCCGCTACCTGACGGCGATCAAGGAGCTGCTGGAGGCCGCCGAGTTCGAGGCCGAGATCGGTCTGTAGTCCTCGCGGCACGGCAGGATGGCACAAGGGCGCGGCCCCGGCTCGTTTCGTACGAGCCGGGGCCGCGCCCTTGTGCACCGCCGGGATAATTGAGGTCACCGCCCGAGTCACCGCCGCCCCCGCACCGCCGCACCACCCCGCACTACCGCGCACCACCCCGCTGAGGAGCCTCTCCCATGGCCACACCCGTCGTGCACTCGCTGCGTGAGCAGATCCGCGAGCACATCCTCGAAGGGATCGTCGGCGGGCGCTGGCAGCCGGGCGAGCGGATCGTCGAGCGGCGGATCGCCGCCGAGCTGGCGGTGAGCCAGACGCCGGTGCGCGAGGCGCTGCGCGAGCTGGAGTCCCTGCGGCTGATCGAGTCCTCGCCCAACAAGGGCGTCCGGGTCCGCGAGCTGACCGCCACGGACCTCAAGGAGAGCTATCCGGTCCGGGCCGGCCTGGAGCAGGTGGCCGCGGAGCTGGCCGCGCCCGCGCTGGCCGAGGACGTCTCGGCGCTGGAGCCGGAGGTGGCCGCGCTGTACGAGGCGGACCGGCTGGGCGACGGCGAGGCGCAGGTGCGGCACACGGTCGCCTTCCACCGGGAGATCGTGAAGGCCGCGGGCAACGCCGTCCTGCTGCACACCTGGGAGTCGCTGGGCATCGAGGTGTGGACGACGCTGTCGATCCGCTGGCTCAGCCCGGAGCCGCGTCCCCACGCGGAGGACCACGCCGAGATCGTGGCCGCGTTCCGGCGGCGCGACCCGGCGATCGGGGAGCTGCTGAAGACGCACGTGCTGAGCTGCGCGCCGCGGATCTGACCCCCCGCCGCCCCCGTTCGCGTGGTGTCTGTTGGGTCTCAAGGATTGATCGATCATCGATCAGGGGCGTACAGTCTCCGTCGAGCCGTCCCGCGCGCCCTGTCCTGTGTCGCGGAACGGTTCAGAAGTGACGACAGGAGCCCGTGCGTCTTCCTGCCCTGGCTGCGCACCGGCTCCTGTCGCCACTCCCCTTAACCTGTGAGCCATGCGCGCCGCACGGCTGATCAAATTGGTGCTGCTGCTCCAGTCCCGCCCTTCGATGACGGGCACCGAGCTGGCCCGGCAGCTGGAAGTCTCCGAGCGCACCGTCGCCCGGGACGTCCTCGCGCTGTCCGAAGCGGGTGTTCCCGTCTACGCCGACCGCGGCCGCACGGGCGGCTACCGCCTCGTCGGCGGCTACCGCACGCGCCTGACCGGCCTCGGCCGGACCGAGGCGGAGGCGCTGTTCCTCTCCGGGGTCCCCTCCGCGCTGCGCGAGATGGGCCTGGCCGACGCGGCATCGGCCGCCCGCCTCAAGGTCTCCGCCGCCCTCCTGCCCGAGCTCCGCGACGCCTCCGCGTCCGCGGCCCAGCGCTTCCACCTCGACGCACCCGGCTGGTGGCGCGAGGGCGACCCGCCGCCCCTGCTGCCCGCCGTCGCGGACGCCGTCTGGGACGACCGCCCCGTCACGGCCCGCTACCGGCGGCGGGACACCGAGGTCGAGCGCGAGCTGGAGCCGTACGGACTCATCCTCAAAGGGGGCATCTGGTACGTCGCGGCCCGCGTCGGCGGGCAGTTCCGCGTCTACCGGGTGGACCGCTTCACGGCCGTGGCCGCCGGGGCGGACCGCTTCGAACGGGACGAGGCGTTCGACCTGCCCGCCTTCTGGGAGGAGCGGGCGGCGGAGTTCGCCCGCTCGATCCTGCGCGACCGCGTCGGCCTGCGCCTCACCCCGGACGGCGCCCGGCGCCTGCCGCACGTGACGGACAGCGCGGCCGCCGCCGACGCCCTGGCGGCCGCCCCGGCCCCCGACGCCCTCGGGCGCGTCACGGTCACCCTGGCCGTGGAATCCCCGGAGGTGGCCTACGAGCAGTTGTCGGCGCTCGGCCCCGAGGCTGAGGTCCTGGGCCCGCCCGAGCTGCGCGAGCGCTTCGCGGAAGCGGCGAGAAGGGCGGCCGAGCTGTACGGCTGAGGCCGGCGCTGCGGGGGCGGGGCCCGCCCGGACCCCGCTCCACCGTCAGCGGTAGTCCGCCTCCCGGGGCTCCTCACCCGCCTCCAAGGCGCTGATGTACCCCCACGCATCCGGCTGCGTCCCGTCGGTGTCGGCGAAGCCGTAAACGCGGGCCAGCTGTCCGCTGGACAGCGACTGCCCGTTCCACCGCGCCACCTCGGGGTCGCCGGCGAGCGCAGCCACCGCGCGCCCGACGTAGGCCGGGCTCTCCGAGATGCAGAAGTGCGGGTCCTCCCGCAGGGCGTCGCGCCAGGTCTCCTCGGTCACCTTCTTGTACGTGTCCAGCATCGCCTCCGACCGCAGGTACCCCGGCGTGAGGCAGACCGCGGTGCACCCGAGGTCCCGGAGCTCCTCGGCGAGCCCCTTCGCCATGCGGATCGGCGCGTACTTGGCGAGGTCGAAGGCGAAGTGACCCCGGTAGTTCGCGTTGTACTCGGCCGTCCCGTCGGTCACCTCGACCACCAGCCCGCCGGGCCGCCGCGTCAGCAGCGGCAGCGCGAAGCGGCTGGTGATCAGGTGGGAGTCGATGCCGAGCCGCAGGATGCGCAGGTCCGCGTCCAGGTCGTGCTCCCACATCTTCCTGGTGAAGGCGTCGGGGAAGCCGACGAGGTGGTCGCCTCCCCACAGGCCGTTGACGAGCACGTCGAGCCGCCCGTGGTCGCGCTCGATGCGCTGCACGAGCGCCTCCACCTGCGCCGGCTCCAGGTGGTCGGTGGGCACGGCGATCCCCGTCCCCCCGGCCTCCGTCACCAGTTCGGCCGTCTCCTCGACGGTCTCGGACCGCCCGACCTCGCTGCGGTGCCCGCGCGTGGTCCGGCCGGTCACGTAGACGACGGCACCGGCCCGGCCGAGCTCGACCGCCATCGCGCGGCTCGCGCCTCGGGTGGCCCCCGCCACGAGGGCGACCTTGCCCGCGAGCGGCCGGCCTCCCTGCGTCTGCGTCTGTGCCTGCGTCTGTGCCTGCGTACCCATGTCCTCGGGTCTCCTCTCCTCGGTGCGGTCGTGACCCTGCCACCGAAACAAGACACCCTCTGTCCTGTTTCACGCGTCACACCGCGCCCGGTGGCACGCCCCGATAACGAGACGGCCGCATCCGCCCCGCTCCGCGTGCGGGGGCCGGTGCTTGGCCCGATGCTGGTGGCGTGGACGAGACGGAGTTCTGGGAACTGATCGACACCACGCGCGAGGCCGCCGAGGGCGACGCCGAGGACCAGGCGGACCTGCTGGTCGAGCGGCTGATGCAGCTCGACCCCGAGCGCGTGGTGGACTTCGCCCGGCACTTCGAGTCCCGCTACAACCGCGCCTACCTGTGGGACCTGTGGGGCGCGGCGGCGGTCATGCTCAATGGCGCGAGCGACGACGTCTTCGACTACTTCCGGTGCTGGCTGATCGGCCAGGGCCGGGAGGTGTTCGAAGGGGCGATGCACGACCCGGACCGGCTCGCCGAGCTCCTGGAGGACTTCGACGAGGAGGTCGACGGGGACGGCGAGGACCTGGGCTACGCGGCCGACGAGGCGTACGAGCAGCTCACCGGGGCCGAGACCCCGGACCTGGGGCTGCCCGACCAGCCGGCGGAACCGCTCGGCACGCCCGTCGACCCGGAGGACGAGGCGGCGCTCGCAGAGCGGTTCCCCGCGCTGTGGGAGCGGTTCAGGGAATAGGGGCCCGGCTCGGGGAGTCAGGGAGTCAGGGAGCGCCCCATCAGTACGTCGTCGACGTAAGCGCCCTCCAGCAGGAACTCCCCCGGCAGCACGCCCTCGACGACGAAGCCCTCCGAGGCGTACAGGCTCCGGGCGGGCGCGTTGTGCCCGAGCACCCGCAGCGTGAGCCGGACCGCCCCCTGCCGCAGGGACTCCTCGCCCGCCGCGCGCAGCAACGCCCGGGCGACGCCCTGCCCGCGGAAGTCGTCGTCCACCGCCAGCCCCTGGATCTGGCGCACGTGGGCGTTGCAGGCGAGCGGCGTGGGCGCCACCAGGCGTATGTAGCCCGCGAGCCGGCCGCCGGCCTCGGCCACCAGGATGTGCTCCGGCCGGTTCCGCTCGGTGAAGAACGGTTCGTACGGCGGCTCGGGCCGCGGCTGCACCGCGTGCAGGGGGGACCACGTGCGCCGGTCCAGCCCGGCGAGGGCTGCATCGTCGGCCTCGGTGGCCTTACGGATGATCGGATTCACCATGGTGCCACTGTGCCAGGCGCGCCCCGCGACCCCTCTGCCATTTTTTCGGGACCCGCGGGCAGGATGAGGCGTATGCGGATCGCGATCACCGGTTCCACCGGGCTCATCGGCACGGCGCTCGTGCGCTCCCTGCGGGCGGACGGCCACGAGGTGGTACGCCTCGTGCGGCGCGAAGCCCGCGCGCGGGGGGAGGTCTCCTGGGACCCCCTGCGGCAGACCGTCGACACCTCCGGCCTCGCCGGCTGCACGGGCGTGGTGCACCTGGCGGGGGCGGGCGTCGGCGACCACCGCTGGACGGCCTCTTATAAAAAGGAGATCCGGGACAGCCGTGTCCTCGGCACCGCCGCGATCGCCGAGGCGCTCGCCTCCCTCGACACCCCGCCCCGCGTGCTCGTCAGCGGCAGCGCGATCGGGATCTACGGCGACACGGGCGACCGGCTCGCCGACGAGAGCACCCCGCCCGGGCACGGCTTCCTCGCCGGCGTCTGCCAGGAGTGGGAGGACGCGGCCGGGGCCGCGGCCGAAGCGGGCGTACGGACCGTCTTCGCGCGCACCGGGCTGGTCGTGGCCCGCGAGGGCGGCGCGTGGGCCAAGCTCTTCCCGCTCTTCCGGGCGGGACTCGGGGGGCGCCTCGGCAACGGGCGGCAGTACTGGAGCTTCATCGCCCTGCAGGACCACGTCGCCGCGCTCCGCCACCTCCTGGAGGCCGACGACGTGGCCGGGCCCGTCAACCTCACCGCCCCCCATCCGGTCACCAACCGTCAGGTGACCGAGGTGATGGGGCGCGTGCTGCACCGCCCGGCGCTGTTCCCCGCCCCCGCCCCGCTGCTCCGGCTGGCCCTGGGCGAGATGGCCACGGACGTGCTGGGCAGTCAGCGGGTCGTGCCCCGGCGGCTGCTGGACTCCGGGTTCTCCTTCACCTTCCCGGACGTCGAGAGCGCCGTACGAGCGGCGCTGGCGGACACACGCTGACCCCGGACCGCGCACGCGGCCGGCGGCCGTGCTACCCGCCGTGCGACCGTGCCCTGTCCGTGCGCGACTGTTATTGACCGAATTTCTCTCTACGGTCAAGTCAAATCGCGCATCGCCACGGCCCGTTGAGGGCATCAGGGCACCGAGCGAGCGGACCGAACCCGGGAGGGCACGTGCTCAGCAGCGCACGCGACACCGCTATCGACGCCGACGTCGTCATCGTGGGAGCCGGCCTCGCCGGGCTCTCGGCGGCGCACCGGCTCACGGCCGCAGGGGTTACGGTCGCCGTCCTGGAGGCCGCCCCCCACGTCGGCGGGCGGATGGCCACCGACCGCGCCGACGGCTTCCGGCTGGACCGCACGGCCCAGCTGCTCAACACTTCCTTCCCGGAGCTCCTCCGCACCCCCGGCCTCGACGCGCTCGTCCTGAAGCCGTTCACGCCGGGGGTCCTCGTCCACGCCGACGGGCGCAACCAGCGCACGGCCGAACCCCGCACGGTCAAGCGCGCGTTCACCAC
>NZ_JBAMDC010000366.1:0-6420 GCF_036961605.1 Streptomyces sp. KLMMK | reverse complement strand
CGCCGGCACCGCGCCGGGCACCGCTCCCCCCACCTACGAAGGGACCACGGCCGCACGCGGCATCTGTGGATGAATCGCTCGAACTTCGCGAACGTGACTTCCGGGTCGGCGAATGGATTGAGCAGATTGCCCAGTTGTAGGGGAGTGGAATTTGTCACCGGCGTCGCTTGACGCTGAACTGGGCGGATAGTGTGAGCGATCCGGTGCGCACGGCCGGGCTGACCGCGCACTGCACAGACGACGTGACCGAGCGCCTCGGGGGGGAGGCGCCGCGTGGCACCGACGGAGGATTCAAGCGACCGTGGACGCGCAAGGCCGTGGGCGGGCGGGCGGTATCGACCCCGCCGACCAGTGGGTCTTCGACCCCAAAACCGGCAGCTACGAGCTGCGTCTCGACCATGCCGACGGGGCGGATCCGGCCCCGGGGCCGAGCTCGCCCCCCTCGGACATCACCGATCCCTCCGGCTCGGCCAGCTCCTTCGTGCCGTCCTCTAAGGCCGTCCCGAGCCCGGCGCCGCGCCCGAAGCCGGCACCCGGCGGCGGCCGGCGGGACGTTCCGGGCCCGCGCGTCACCGGCCGGCGCGGTGGCACCAAGGCGGGGACCAAGGCGTCGGTCAAACCCGCGACGGGCAGGCGCAAGCCCAAGCCGAAGAAGTCCGGCAAGAAGAAGGCCCTGCTGTGGACCGGAGGGACGCTGGCGTTCATCCTGGTCGGCGGCTCGGTGGGCGCCTACCTGCTCTACGAGCACTTCAACAACAACCTGAACAAGGTCGACGTCGGCATCAACAACGGCGCCGTCATCAAGGGCCCCGTCAACATCCTGGTCATCGGCACCGACAAGCGTGACGGCGAGGGCAACAAGGGCTACGGCGACGAGGGCAGCGTCGGCCACGCCGACACCACGCTCCTCTTCCACGTCTCCGAGGACCGGTCGAACGCCACCGCGCTCTCCATCCCGCGCGACATGATCACCGACATCCCGGAGTGCACCACCAAGAAGGACGGGAAGACCAGGACCATCCCCGGCTCGAAGGGCGTCCGCTTCAACGAGAGCCTGGGCCAGGAGGACCGCGACCCCGGCTGCACCTGGCGGACCGTCGAGGCCCTCACAGGGCTGAAGGTCAGTCACTTCATGATGGCCGACTTCAACGCCGTCAAGCGGATGTCGTCGGCCGTCGGCGGCGTCGAGGTCTGCCTGGCCAAGGACATCGACGACCCCAAGTCGCACCTCAAGCTCAGCAAGGGCCGGCACAAGATCGAGGGCGAGGACGCGCTCGCCTTCGTGCGGACCCGGCACAGCGTCGGCTTCGAGAGCGACCTCGACCGGATCAAGCTCCAGCAGCAGTTCCTGAGCTCGATGATCCGCGAGATGAAGTCCGACGACACCTTCACCAACCCCAAGAAGCTCTACAACCTGGGCGACGCGGCCACGAAGTCACTGACCGTCGACTCCGGCATAGGGTCCGTCAGCGATCTGACCAAGCTGGCCAAGGACCTCAGCCGGGTCAACATCAAGAACATCACCTTCGCGACCGTCCCCGTCGTCGACAACCCCGCCGAGGGCAAGAACCACAAGACCGTCGTCCTCGACAAGGCGAAGGCCGAGCCGCTGTTCGCGATGGTCCGTCAGGACGTCTCCCTCACCGAGGTGAAGGAGAAGGAGAAGAAGGAGCAGGAGCAGGCCGACGCCAAGCAGGCGGCCCTGCTGCAGGGCCCCCGCGCGGAGCCCGCGGCCGTCCGGGTCAAGGTCCTCAACGGCAGCGGCAGGATCGGCGCGGCCCAGGAGGCCGTCCGCTGGATGCAGACCAGCAAGGGCATCGTCCGCAGCAGCAACGGCGGCAACGGCAAGAAGGCCGACAAGACGGTCCTGGAGTTCTCCTCCGCCCAGGCCGACCAGGCGCGCCGCGTCGCCGACGTGATGGGCCTGTCCGCCGACGCCCTCAAGGAGACCTCCGGCGGCGCCGCTCCGGCCGAGATGACCCTCACCCTGGGCTCGGACTTCAAGGCCGCGGGCACCCCCGTCAATGCTCCGGCGCCCGCAAAGGCGCCGGAAGGCATCCAAAAGGTCGAAGCGGACGACAAGAACATCTGCGCCAAGTGAACCCAGGCACCGCGCACATGCATCTCACTATCGGGCGGCCGGTCTGTTGATCAGCAGGCCGGCCCTGCCGCGCGACCCGCTGGGCGCGCACCGATCCATGAGAGACGACACGCCTGCCCATCGGGCCGGACGCACCATTTAGGGGAGGCCTGATGCGGCAGAGCAGTGTGCGGGGGCCGCGGGCGCGCAAGAGCGTGCCGGGGGCACGCGAAGACGGCGGCAAGGGCGCACGGTCCGGCGATGCCGAGGCGGCGCAGGAGGACGGAACCGCCGGAACAGCCGGGAAGGGCGGAGACTCCGGGAAGCCGGAGAAGGCCGGAAAGCCCGGGAAGGCCGCGAAAGCCACGAAGGCCGGCGGGTCCGGGAAGCACGGCGCTCCCGTCAGCCGGCGCACCCGCGCGGCCCGAATAGCCCGCTGGGCCGCGCTCTGCCTCGCGGTCCTCGTGCTCGGCGTCTCGGCCGCCGGCTACTTCTACTACCAGCACCTCAACGGCAATCTGAAGAAGGACCCGCTCAACCTCGGCGACAAGCGCCTCGACCGCAGCGCCGCCAACGCCGCGGGCCAGCGCCCGCTGAACATCCTCCTCCTCGGCTCCGACAGCCGGAACTCGGCGGAGAACGTCGCCCTCGGCGGCGCCCGCGAGGACGCCGGACGCAAGCCCCTCGCCGACGTCCAGATGCTCGTGCACGTCTCGGCCGACCGCAGCAACATGTCGGTCATCAGCGTCCCGCGCGACACCCGGGTCACGATCCCCAAGTGCACCGACCCCGACGACGGGACGGTCTACAAGGAGACGAACCGGCAGATCATCAACACCAGCCTGATGAACGGCGGGCCCGGCTGCACCGTCGCCGCCTGGGAAGAGCTCACCGGCATCCCCATCGACCACTTCATGATGATCGACTTCGCGGGCGTGGTGAGCATGGCCGACGCCGTCGGCGGCGTCCCGGTCTGCGTGGACAACAACGTCTACGACAAGGACTCCGGTCTGCGTCTGACGAAGGGCACGCACAACGTCAAGGGCGAGCAGGCCCTGCAGTGGCTGCGCACGCGCCACGGCTTCGAGGACGGCAGCGACATCGGCCGCACCCACGCCCAGCACATGTACATGAACGCGATGGTCCGCCAGCTGAAGTCCGGCACCAAGCTCACCGACCCGGACAAGCTCACCGACCTCGCCGAGGCCGCCACCAAGGCGCTCACCGTCGACAAGGACCTCGGCTCGGTCAAGAAGCTCTACGACCTCGCCGACGACCTCAAGCGCGTGCCGTCCGGCCGGATCACCATGACCACCATGCCGTGGGTGTCGGACCCGTGGGACCCGGACGCCCACGTCGTCCCGAAGCCGGGCGACGCGGAGCAGCTGTTCTCGCTCGTCCGCCGCGACATCGCGCTCGACGGCAAGGACAAGAAGAAGGACGACAGGAGCACGGCACCGGCCTCGCCGGCCTCCCCCAAGGGCTCCGTCGAGGTGACGGTCTTCAACGGCACCGGCACCGCCACCCAGCCCGTCGCCACCGGCCGCGGCGCCGAGGTCGCCGCGGCGCTCGTCAAGCAGGGCTTCACCAAGGCCACGTCGGACTCCACGCCCAAGGCCCAGGCCGACACGACGCTGCGGTACGCCAAGACGTCCCAGCGGGCTGACGCCGAGGCCCTGGCCAAGGCCCTCGGGCTGCCGGAGCGGGCGGTGCGGATGTCCACCGCGGTCGAGGGGCTGACCCTGGTGATCGGCGGGGACTGGCGCACGGGGACGACGTACCCGAAGGGCGAGGACGCCGCCGCGGACGAGAAGAGCGGCAAGGGCGAGCAGGACAAGGCGGGCGAGAAGGGCGAGAAGTCCGGGAAGCCCGGCGACGACAAGGCGCAGGGCGACGGCAAGCCCAAGAAGGAGGCCGACGACAAGGCCCCCGAGAGCTCGGACCCGCTCAACGGCAACGACACCTCCGCCTGTATGAAGGTGAACTCGCTGAATCGTTTCTGAGCATGCGGAAAGGGCCGGACGAGCGTGTCGTCCGGCCCTTTCGCGCGGATCGGCGTGGTCAGCCCGCCCGCACGGGCTCGCGGCGGCTGGCGATGACCTTCTTCGCCAGCGACCGCGGGCTGGTCAGGAAGCCGAACCCCCACGACATGTGCATCGTCGCCAGCGCCACCGGGATCTGCGCGCGCGCCTTCAGCGGCAGGCCCTTGCCCGCGGGCACCGAACCGGCGGTGATCGCCGCCAGGTAACCGGCCGGCACGACCAGGCCCCACGGGGTGACGACGGCGCCGGCCACGAGACCCGCGGCGATGGCGACGACGGCGGTCGGCGCGGCCAGGTAGCGCAGGTTGATCGAGCCCTGGTGGTAGCGGGCCACGACGTGGCGCCAGCGGCCGTAGTCCTTGTACTGCTTGGCCAGCGCCTTCACGCTCGGGCGCGGCCGGTAGGAGACCTTCAGCTCCGGCGAGAACCAGATCAGCCCGCCCGCCTCGCGGATGCGGAAGTTCAGCTCCCAGTCCTGGGCGCGGATGAACTCCTCGTTGTACCCGCCCTGCTGCTCCAGCGCCTCGCGCCGGAAGACGCCCAGGTACACGGTCTCGGCGGGGGCGGCGGCGCCCCCGGTGTGGAAGGCGGCGTTGCCGACGCCGACCTTGGAGGTCATCGCGGCGGCGACGGCCTGCTCCCAGGCGTTCTCCCCCTCGGCGTGCATGATGCCGCCGACGTTCTGCGCGCCGGTCTCGTCGAGCAGGCGCACGGCCGTCGCGATGTAGTTCGGCGACAGCATGCCGTGGCCGTCCACGCGCACCACGATCGGGTGGCGGGAGGCCTTGATCGCGGCGTTGAGGGCGGCGGGCGTGCGGCCGGTGGGGTTGGGCACGGTGTGGACCCGGGGGTCCTCGCGCACGAGCTCGGCGGCGATCTCGTCCGTACGGTCCGTGGACGGGCCGAGGGCGATCACCACCTCCAGCTCGCCGGCGTACTCCTGCTCCAGGATGTGCCGCACTGACGTGCGCAGATGCCGCTCCTCATTGAGCACCGGCATGATCACGGAAACGGCGGGCGGCTGCTGTTCGGACATGGTTCCTCGGGGATACGGGGTCCCCCCGGCGGGGTGGAGGGAGCCGACGGAGTCGTCCGTCACGTTACCGCCAATGGCGGAACGGCTGCTCCCGCCCGGGTGGCAGCGGTGACCGGAACGGCGTGGGGACGCGGGCTGCTGATCGTATTGACCTACGTTATCCGTCCCCGTTCCGCCCGCATCCCGTCCGTCGTGGAGGCCCTCGCCCATGACCGCACCGGCCCCGAGTCCCCACCCGCGCCGGGCCCGCCACGGCGCGCCCCGCCGGCCGCGCTGGGGGCTGCGCCTCGCCACATGCGCCGCCGTCGCCGTGCTGGCCGCGGGGGGCATCGGGCACGCGGTGGTCACCGACATCGACAGCCGCATCGGCCGGGTGGACCCCTTCGCCGGACTGTCGAACCGGCCGCCCGTCGCCGTCAGCAAGGGCATGAACATCCTGCTCGTGGGCACCGACGCCCGCGACCGGATCGACCCCGAGGAGCGGCAGCGCTATCACCTGGGCGGCACGGCCTGCCACTGCACGGACACGGTGATGCTGCTGCACCTGTCCGCGGCCCGGGACCGCGTCTCCGTCGTCAGCCTGCCCCGCGACACCTACGCCGAGATCCCCGCGCACGTCGACGAGGCCGGCCGTCCCCGCCCCGCCCACGCGCAGAAGCTGAACGCCGCCTACGCCGAGGGCGGGCCCGGGCTGACCGTGCGGACCGTGGAGCTGCTCACCGGGGTCCACGTCGATCACTACCTGGAGGTGGACTTCACCAGCTTCATGCGCACCGTGGACGTGGTGGGCGGGGTGCAGGTGTGCTCGGCCCGGCCGCTGCGGGACCCGTACAGCGGGCTCGACCTGCCGCCGGGCACGAGCACCCTCAATGGCGGGCAGGCCCTGCAGTACGTGCGCTCGCGGCACCTCGACGGGGCCTCCGACCTGGGCCGGATGCAGCGCCAGCAGCGCTTCCTGGCCTCGCTGCTGCACACGGCGACGGACGGCGGGGCGCTGCTGAACCCGGTGAAGTTCCAGCAGGTCGCCGCGACGCTGCTGGGCTCGGTGCGCGCGGACCGGGGCTTCGACGGCGAGACGCTCATCGGGCTCGGCCGGGCGATGAAGAACCTCTCGCCCGCCTCCGCGGAGTTCGCCTCGGTGCCGGTGGGGTCCGCGGACTATCCCGTGCCGCGGGTCGGCTCGACGGTGAAGTGGGACGACGAGGCGGCCGCCCGCCTCTTCGAGGCGCTGCGCGAGGACCGCCCGCTGACGGCCCGGTCGC
>NZ_JBAMDC010000365.1:0-6454 GCF_036961605.1 Streptomyces sp. KLMMK | reverse complement strand
CCCCCGCCCGGCCGTGACGGCAGGGCGTCGTGCTCACCGGAGCCGCCCTCGGGCTCGTACCAGCGGTGGACGAGGGTGTGCAGGGCGGCGTCGAGGTCGAGGTGGGCGCCCTGCAGCCAGTCGGCGAACTCCTCGTGCGCGAAGCGGTAGCCGGTGCCGGCCGGGACGAGCAGGCCCTCGGTGAGGACGGCGGAGGCCCAGCCGTTGCGCCACGGGAAGAGCTCTTCGAAGGCCTCGCGCTCCAGCTCGCCCTGCCCGGGGCCGAGGCATCGCCGGGCCGCCTCGTGCACCTGCCCGGCCACGCGTGCGGCGAGCCTGCGCACCGCCGTGCCGCGCAGCGCGGGGCGGCGCCCGGCCGCCAGCCGTACGGCGATGCGCAGGCAGACCAGGTCCAGGTAGGCGGAGAAGATGTCCCAGCGGTCGGGGGGCCGGGCCCCGTCCTCGCCCGTGCGGCCGCCCGGCGCGGTGCCGTCCGGGAGCGCGGCGCGCACTTCGGAGAGCAGGCGCAGGGCGAGCGGGTGGGCGGCGTCCCCCTGGTGGATGGCGTCCGGCGGAATGCCGAAGAGGGCGCGGGCCCGCTCGGCCTGCAGGGGGCCCAGGTCGGTCAGGCTGACGCAGGGCGGCAGGCTGCGCGGGGTGGCCGAGGAGGTGGACACGTGGAGCGCCGTACGCGGGAACAGATCCCCCGCCGTCTCCCAGTGCTCCGGGCGGCAGGCGACGACGAGCCGGGCGGACGTCTCCTCCAGCCACTCGGCGGTCGCCGCGGTCCACGCCGGCAGGGCGTGGGCGAGGACCGGAGGGACCTCCTCGGGGCCGTCGAGGACGACGAGGAGGGGCCGCCCCACGCGGTGCCCCAGCGCGGCCACGGCCTCCGGAGTGGCCTCGGCCGGGTCGCCCACCGTGCCGGCCGCCCCGGCGGAGGCGGTGACGATCCGGGCGGCATCTGCGAGGGCTCGCGCGATCGCGTCCCGCAGGCTGCTGTCGCCCTCCTCCAGGTCGGCGCCGCGCAGCCAGATGGTGGGGGCCGGTTCAGGGCCCCGTGCGCGCCGGGAGGCGAGCGAGAGGAGCTCCGTCGTGCGGCCCGTCCCGGGGCCTCCCACGAGGCCGAGGACGGCGGCGGCAGGGCCGTCCGCCGCGTCATCCGAGGCGGACGTGCCACACGACCCGTCCGGCCCGTCCGGATCGTACGGCCCGTCCGGATCGTACGGATCCGGAGCCGGGGACCCGCCGGGCTCCGGCGGATCGGCGGGATGGTGCGCACCGGGCAGGTCCCCGATCCAGCGCCCGCCCGGGCCGCCGCCGGGTGTGCCGCGCCAGGCGCGTGCCGGGACCGTCACCACCAGCACGCCCGGGGCCCCCGTCCCGCCCGGTGCGGGGCCTGCTTCCTGGGCGGGTTCGTCGGGCGGCGGTTCAGGGGCAGGCGGCCGGTCGGCGTCCTCCGGCATGCGTTCGCCGGCGTCCCCCAGGGCATCGGCGCCGGTGTCCGCGCGGCCGGCGGCCTCCCCGTCCGGATCCAGGAAGCGCGTGAACTCCCTGGCGGTCTCCGGCCGCTCCACGGGATCGCGCCAGTCGCGCGCCGTGATGATCGGGCCGAGGGAGGTCGCCGTCAGCTGGAGGGCGCCCGCAAGGTTGAGGTCGGGCCCGAAGGCGGGGACGGTGGCCGCGTTGCGCTCCAGGAGGGCCGCCAGGGAGCCGTCAGGGGACGCCGCGGCCGCCGCACGGAGCGGGATCGCGAAACCTCCGGAGCGGCGCTCCGCATGGAGCGCGGTACCGAGGACGGCGACGACTGTCCCCGCACGGGCGTCGATGACCGGGCCGCCGGTGGCCTCCTCGCCGAGCCGCAGGCCGTCGCGCTCGCCCAGGGAGAGCTCCACGGCGGCGTCGAGGAGGTGGAAGCGGTCCGTGGCCGTGTAGGTGACGAGGGCCTCGCCGATGACCTGGGCGCGCTGCCAGTGGCCCGCCCGCAGCCGGACGCTCGCCCCGTCCTCGATGCGCTCCGCGGCGGCGACGGGCAGCGGGGCCACGCCGAGGCCCTCGGTACGCACCAGCGCCAGGTCGCAGCCCGGCAGGGGCGTCACCGCTTCGGCGCCCACCAGGCACGTACGGTCGCCCGGGGCCAGCAGCACCAGGCGCGCCAGACCGTCGACGGCCTCATGGCTGGTGATCATCGTGCCGCGGTCGTCGGCGATGAAGCCCGTACCGCGCGGCCTCCCGGCGAGGTCTCTGATGCGTACCAGGAACTCGTCCACATCGGTCCGCCGACCGCTCATCCGCCGAACCTCCCCGCCGTGCACTTACCCCGACGGTAGGCAGCGGATGATCGGCAGGACCAGGTCGTCGCAGGAACGCGCCCCCTTCCGCACCCGCTATTCACTCCGAGCGCCTGCCCAATGGAGTGAATTGTGGGAGCGGTGTGGATAGACGACCGGAAGGAGGGGGATCGTGGGGCGGGGAGCGACGGATGACGGCTCCCCGCCCCACAGTGGTGGGGCACACATGCGCACGGCGCGCACCCTGAAGGCATGGCGCCACCGCAGCCGGAGGCGCACGGCGCCGTCACACCCCGCAGGCATGGCGGTGCCACGGCTCGGGGGCACGGCGCCGCGCCGAGACGCCGGCCGTGCCCCCTCCGGAACCGGCTTCTAGCCGAAGGCCGCCAGGCTCTTCGCCCGGCCGCCCTGGTTCTCCAGCAGGAGCAGGAAGCGCCCGTCCGGACCGAAGGCCGCGATCGGCCCCGTGGTCTCGAAGAGCGGCACCCGTACCCGTACGCCGTTGGCGAGCAGGCGCGCCTGCTCCTCCGTGACGTCCCAGCGCTGGAAGGCCGCAGCGGCCGCCTCGGCGACCGGCATGATCGTCAGCTCCTCCTGGAGCTGGTCCAGCGTGCGGGCGTCGCCCAGCCCGTACGGGCCGACGCGCGTCCGCCGCAGGGCGGTGAGGTGGCCCCCCACGCCCGTGTCGGCGCCCAGGTCGCGTGCGAGGGCCCGCACGTACGTCCCGGAGGAGCAGACGACGGAGACCAGCAGGTCCTGCACGGGGGTGCCGTCCGCGGCCTCCGCAGGGGTCACGGCGTGGACGGCGAACGACGAGACGGTGACCGGCCGGGCCGGGATCTCGAAGTCCTCGCCCTCGCGCGCCCGCTTGTACGAGCGCTTGCCGTCGATCTTGATCGCGCTGACCTTCGACGGCACCTGCATGATCGCGCCGGTGAGCTTGGCCACGCCCGCGTCGATCGCCTCACGGGTGACCGCGGAGGCGTCGGCCGAGGACGTGATGTCGCCCTCCGCGTCGTCCGTGACGGTGTTCTGCCCCAGGCGGATCGTCGCGACGTACTCCTTCTCGGTCAGCGCGAGGTGACCGAGAAGCTTCGTCGCCCGCTCGATGCCGAGGACGAGGACGCCCGTCGCCATGGGGTCGAGCGTCCCCGCGTGCCCCACGCGCCGCGTCCGCGCGATGCCGCGCATCTTCGCGACGACGTCGTGCGAGGTGAAGCCGGCCGGCTTGTCGACGATGACGAGGCCGTCCGGCGGGGTCTCCTTGTGCTTCATTCGCCGGCAGCGTCCTTATCGTCCTCGTCCTCGCCCGGCTTGCGGTACGGGTCGGCCTCGCCCGCGTACGCCGCGTCCGAGGACGCGGCGCGCACCGCGGCGTCGGAGGCCCGGGCCCGGTCGAGGAGGTCCTCGATGGTGCGGGCGTTCTCCGGCAGGGCGTCGGCCACGAACGTCAGGGTCGGCGTGAACTTGATGCCGGCCGCACGGCCGACCTCCGAGCGCAGGATGCCCTTGGCGCTCTCCAGGCCCGCGGCCGCGCTGGCGCGGTCCTCGTCGTCGCCGTAGACCGTGTAGAAGACCGTAGCCTCCCGCAGGTCGCCGGTGACCCGGGTGTCCGTGATGGTCACATGCGAGCCGAGCCGCGGGTCCTTGATTCCGCGCTGCAGCTTCTGGGCGATCACCTCGCGGATGAGGTCCGCCAGCCTTTTCGCACGCGCGTTGTCGGCCACTGGTCCGTCTCCTTCTTCTTGTCCATTGTGCTTGTGGCGCCGGTGACGCGCTCAGTCGTCGTGGTCGCCGTGGAACCGCCGCCTGACCGAGAGCAGCTCCACTTCGGGACGTGCGGCGACCCAGCGCTCGCAGCGGTCCAGTAGGTCGGTGAGGTGCCCCGCGTCCCCGGAGACCGCCGCCAGGCCGATGGTCGCCCGGCGGTAGAGGTCCTGGTCGCCGACCTCCGCCACGCTCACCGCGTACTTGCGGTGCAGCTCGGCGACGATCGGGCGGACGACGGAGCGCTTCTCCTTCAGCGACCGTACGTCGCCGAGGAGGAGGTCGAAGGACAGAGTCCCTGCATACATGCGTGACGGGTGAAGCCCACCCGGGAGGCGTGAGGTCCAGCTGTGGTGTAGGGCTCTTCGAACCGTACACGCAACGGCCGGGGCCGATCGACGGAATATGCTCCGCCGACCGGCCCCGTGGTCGTGCTATGCGATTCAGCCGCGCGGCTTCTCGCGCATCTCGTACGTCGCGATGACGTCGTCGATCTTGATGTCGTTGAAGTTTCCGAGGTTGATACCGCCCTCGAAGCCTTCGCGGATCTCGGTGACGTCGTCCTTGAAGCGACGCAGACCGACGATGTTGAGCTCCTCCGCGATGACCTTGCCGTCGCGGATGAGGCGCGCCTTGGTGTTGCGCTTGACCTCGCCGGAGCGGATGAGGACACCCGCGATGTTGCCCAGCTTGGACGAGCGGAAGATCTCGCGGATCTCCGCCGTACCCAGCTCGACCTCTTCGTACTCCGGCTTCAGCATGCCCTTGAGGGCCGCCTCGATCTCCTCGATCGCCTGGTAGATGACCGAGTAGTACCGGACGTCGACGCCCTCGCGCTCGGCCATCTGCGTGGCACGGCCCTCGGCGCGGACGTTGAAGCCGATGACGATGGCGTCGGAGCCGGTCGCCAGGTTGATGTCGGACTCGGTGACCGCACCCACACCGCGGTGCAGGATCCGGATCTCAACCTCTTCGCCGACGTCGAGCTGGAGCAGCGAGGACTCGAGAGCCTCCACCGAACCGGACGCGTCGCCCTTGATGATGATGTTGAGGTCCTGGACCAGACCGGCCTTGAGCACCTTGTCGAGGTCCTCGAGGGACACCCGGCGGGTGCGCTTGGCGAAGGCGGCGTTGCGCTCGCGCGCAGCGCGCTTCTCGGCGATCTGGCGGGCCGTGCGGTCCTCGTCGACGACGAGGAAGTTGTCGCCGGCGCCCGGGACGTTGGTGAGACCAAGGACGAGGACGGGGGTCGACGGACCCGCTTCCTCGACGTTCTGGCCCTTGTCGTCGAGCATGGCGCGGACACGGCCGTAGGCGTCACCGGCGACCATCGTGTCACCGACGCGGAGGGTACCGCGCTGGACGAGCACGGTGGCCACGGCGCCGCGGCCACGGTCGAGGTGGGCCTCGATCGCGATGCCCTGCGCGTCCTGCTCCGCGTTGGCGCGCAGGTCGAGCGCGGCGTCGGCGGTGAGGACGACGGCCTCGAGCAGCTTGTCGATGTTCAGACCCTGCTTGGCGGAGATGTCGACGAACATCGTGTCGCCGCCGTACTCCTCGGCCACCAGACCGAACTCGGTGAGCTGACCGCGCACCTTCGTCGGGTCGGCGCCCTCGACGTCGATCTTGTTGACCGCGACCACGATCGGCACGTCGGCCGCCTTGGCGTGGTTCAGCGCCTCGATCGTCTGCGGCATGACACCGTCGTTGGCCGCCACCACGAGGATCGCGATGTCGGTCGACTTGGCACCACGGGCACGCATGGCGGTGAACGCCTCGTGACCCGGGGTGTCGATGAAGGTGATCTTGCGCTCTTCGTCGTTGACGTCGGTGGAGACCTGGTAGGCACCGATGTGCTGGGTGATGCCACCGGCCTCGCCCGCGACCACGTTGGTCTTGCGGATCGCGTCGAGGAGTCGCGTCTTACCGTGGTCGACGTGACCCATGACGGTCACGACCGGCGGACGCGCGACGAGCATCTCCTCGCCGCCCTCGTTCTCACCGAACTCGATGTCGAAGGACTCGAGCAGCTCGCGGTCCTCCTCCTCGGGGCTGACGATCTGAACGGTGTAGTTCATCTCGCCGCCGAGGAGCTGCAGCGTCTCGTCCGAGACGGACTGCGTGGCCGTGACCATCTCGCCGAGGTTCATCATCACGGCGACGAGCGACGCCGGGTTGGCGCCGATCTTCTCCGCGAAGTCGGTGAGGGAGGCACCGCGCGACAGGCGAATGGTCTCGCCGCCGCCGCGGGGCAGCATCACGCCGCCCACGGACGGGGCCTGCATGGCCTCGTACTCCTGGCGCCGCTGACGCTTGGACTTGCGGCCACGGCGCGCCGGACCGCCGGGACGGCCGAAGGCGCCCTGCGTGCCGCCACGGGCACCCGGACCGCCGGGACGGCCACCGAAGCCGGGACG
>NZ_JBAMDC010000364.1:0-6461 GCF_036961605.1 Streptomyces sp. KLMMK | reverse complement strand
CCCCCCCCACTGCCGTCGGATCCTGCTCAGGCCGAGACCTCGACGCCGTGTTCGGCGGCGAGACGGTGCAGGTCGTCCAAGGCGGACTGCTCCACCTCGGCCGTGTACTCGTCGCCCAGCCTGCGGGCCTGGTCCCGTTCGCTGCGGGTGCTCTCTATGCGCTGCAGAATGCCAGCGGTGAACGCGTCCATGGTGCTGCGCCCCCTCGTCGTGGGTCGATGGCACGGGGGTGTGCCGACGGCGAATCGATCGCGCCCCTGCCCCGGCGCGGGCGGACGGGCCGTGGTGGCGTGCCGCCACTGGGCGTGATCGCGGGTGTGCAGACGTCTTCCCCAACGCCGTCCGCGGGGAAACCTCCCGACCGGAACCAATCCCCCCACCCGTCCGGAAAGCGCTCCGCGCCCCGCCCCGGACGCGATCCGGAATGCCCTGCCGGCAAGCAGGCCCCGGCACCCCTTACAGCCGGTTTACCGACGTTCGAGGCAGGATGGAGACACCCACAGGGGTATCTCCAGCCTGCCCGCCCGGGCCCAAAGGGAAGGATCAACGCCGTGCGCGTACTCGTCGTCGAGGACGAGCAGCTGCTCGCCGATGCCGTCGCCACCGGACTGCGCCGGGAGGCCATGGCGGTCGACGTCGTGTACGACGGTGCCGCCGCCCTGGAGCGCATCGCCGTCAACGACTACGACGTGATCGTCCTCGACCGCGACCTGCCGCTCGTCCACGGCGACGACGTCTGCCGCAAGGTCGTCGAGCTCGGCATCCCCACCCGCGTCCTGATGCTCACCGCCTCCGGCGACGTCAGCGACCGCGTGGAGGGCCTGGAGATCGGCGCCGACGACTACCTCCCCAAGCCCTTCGCCTTCAGCGAGCTCACCGCCCGCGTGCGGGCCCTCGGCCGCCGCACGACCGTGGCCCTGCCGCCCGTCCTGGAGCGCGCCGGCATCAAGCTCGACCCCAACCGCCGCGAGGTCTTCCGCGACGGCCGGGAGGTGCAGCTGGCGCCCAAGGAGTTCGCCGTCCTGGAGGTCCTCATGCGCAGCGAGGGCGCGGTCGTCTCGGCCGAGCAGCTGCTGGAGAAGGCCTGGGACGAGAACACCGACCCCTTCACCAACGTCGTCCGGGTCACCGTCATGACCCTGCGCCGCAAGCTCGGCGAGCCCCCGGTGATCGTCACCGTGCCCGGCTCCGGATACCGGATCTGATCCCCCGATGACCTCCGCCCCCACCCCGACGCCCCCCGCGACCCCTCCCAAGCCCACCTGGGACCCGCGGCAGCCCGTCGTGCGCCCGTTCCCCCTGCTGCGCCCGACGATCCGGATACGGCTGACCCTGCTGTACGGCGGGATGTTCCTGATGGCCGGCGTGCTGCTGCTGACGATCATCTACCTGCTGGCGGCCGACGCCCTCACCCAGGGCAACCAGCTGCCGTTCCGGATCCTCAACGCCAACGTCGAGACCAGCGCCAGCTGCCGGAGCCTGCCCCAGGGCTCCGCTACCAACAGCGACACCTTCATGAACGGCCTGCGGCTGTGCATGGAGCACCAGCGCGCCATGGCCCTCGACGGGCTCCTCAAGCGCTCCCTGCTGGCCCTCCTCGGCCTGGCCGTGATCGCCTTCGCCTTCGGCTACGCCATGGCGGGCCGGGTCCTCTCGCCGCTGGGCAGGATGACGCGGACCGCCCGCCGGGTGGCGGCCACCGACCTCTCCCGCCGGATCGAACTGGACGGGCCGGAGGACGAGTTGAAGGAGCTCTCGGACACCTTCGACGAGATGCTCGACCGGCTGGAGCGGGCCTTCACCGCGCAGCAGCGGTTCGTGGCCAACGCCTCGCACGAGCTGCGCACGCCGCTGGCGATCAACCGCACGCTGCTGGAGGTCACCCTCTCCGACCCCGGTGCGCCCCCGGAGCTCCAGCAGCTCGGCAAGACGCTGCTGGCCACGAACGAGCGCAGCGAGCAGCTGGTGGAGGGCCTGCTGCTGCTCGCGCGCAGCGACAACGAGATCGTCGACCGCAAGCCCGTAGACCTGGCCGAGGTGGCCTCCCGGGCGCTGGACCAGACGCGCTCGGAGGCCCAGGGCAAGGGCGTGGAGCTGCGCGGCACGCGCCAGCCCGCGGTCGTCCAGGGCAACGGCGTGCTGCTGGAGCGGATCGCGCTGAACCTGGTGCAGAACGCCGTGCGGTACAACACCCCGGACGGCTGGGTCGAGGTGACCACCGAGGCGCAGCCGGGCCAGGCGGTGCTGGTGGTGGAGAACACCGGGCCCGTGGTCCCGGCCTACGAGCTGGACAACATCTTCGAGCCGTTCCGCCGGCTCCGTACGGAGCGCACGGGCAGCGACAAGGGCGTCGGCCTGGGGCTGTCGATCGTGCGCTCGGTGGCCCGCGCGCACGGCGGGCGGATCACCGCGGAGCCGCGCGAGGGAGGCGGGTTGATCATGAGAGTGGTCCTGCCCACCTGAAAATTTCTGCGAGAATAGGGCGGCCGTAGGTTCGCTTTGGGCGGAATTTTCACGTTCCGACCCTTGCTGTGAGTGTGTGTAATCGCTCACACAGGCAAACTTCCGGCCATCCACTCTCCGTGATCAGCGGGCGCGCCGGAACGCCGGAAAAATGGGGGTTTCCGCTGGTCCTGATCACGGGAAGTACACGTGATGGCGCATCCGCATGCGGCATTCGGACCGTGTACGGTCCGGTTCGCCATCCATCCCCATCACCTCTTCAGGTGTGCGGTTGGGTGTCGATTGAGTAACAGACCTTGATGTGAGGCAAAATCTCCGCCTCGGGTCGGGCACAAGTCCGGCCTCTCACGCGTTACGTGCGCTGGAGACACCGCAGACACCCAGAGGGGGAGAGCGACATGGCAACGGACTACGACACCCCACGCAAGACCGACGACGACGTCGACTCGGACAGCCTTGAAGAGCTCAAGGCCCGCCGGAACGACAAGTCGGCGTCGACCGTCGACGTGGACGACTTCGAGGCCGCGGAGGGCATGGAGCTGCCCGGCGCGGACCTCTCCAACGAGGAGCTGGCCGTCCGGGTCCTGCCCAAGCAGGCCGACGAGTTCACCTGCATGAGCTGCTTCCTCGTGCACCACCGCAGCCAGCTGGCGCGCGAGAAGAACGGCCAGCCGATCTGCCGCGACTGCGACTGAGGAACGGGTCTGCGATGGCAGGCTCGACCCCGTTCCGGAAGCGGCGCTCCCGGCAGCCCGAGCTGACCACCGGGCCGGACCAGGAGGCCGCACGGCAGGGCGAGAGCGTCCCTGCCCCTGGCGACACGGTCGGCACCCAGGTCGAGCGAGGCCGTACGGCCTCGCTCGTCGCTGCTGTCGGCCGTGGTGCCACCAAGGGCGGCCGGGGAGCGCGGGCGGGCCTCACCGCCCTCGTCGACCGGCTCATCGCGAACGCCCCGCGCATCCCGGTGCGCGACCTTGCGACACTGCGGGCCCAGTTCCCGGGCCTCGGCCCGGAGGAGCTCGCCGACAAGCTGGTGACGGGCGCGGTCAACGCCACGTCCACCGTGGGCGCCGGGGTCGGGGCCGCGGCGATGCTGCCGGTGCCGCCCGCGATGCCCGCCGAACTGGCCGCCGAGATCGCCGGCGTGGCCGCCGTGGAGCTCAAGCTGATCGCCGAGCTCCACGAGGTGTACGGCCTGCGGGCCCCCGGCACGCTGCGTCAGCGCTCCATGGCCTATCTGGCCGCCTGGGCGGACGAGCGCGGGATCGACGTCACGTCCCCCACCACCGTCAACGCGGCCCTGGGCGGCCAGCTCCGGCGCGAGCTGCGCCAGCAGATCCTCAAGCGCACGTTCCGCAACCTGCCCAACCTCGCGCCCTTCATGATCGGTGCGACCGTGGGCGCGGTGATGAACCGCCGCGACACCAGAAGGCTCGCGGCCAAGGTCCGCATCGACCTGCGGGCCCGGCAGGTGCCGTGGGAGGCGCTCCCGGAGGGCTCCGAAGGCCCTCCGTGGCTGCCCTGAGCCACGCCGCCCCGCCCGGGCCCCCGAGAGGGCCGTCAGGGCATCCGCACAGCCCGCCGGGGCGTCCGCGGCGTCAGGAAGCCCGTACGGCCGCGAGCGCCTCGGCCAGCCGCTCGGGAGAGCGCGTGGAGAGGTAGACGTACGGAGTGGGGTCGGCCGGGTCCGTGATCTCGATCCGGACCGCGGTCGGCACGTAGCCGCGCAGCAGCATGAAGGCGCGGGTGTCAGCCTTGTGCGTGCGCCAGGCGCGGGCCTCCTCGGCGTCCAGCACCTGCGGCGTCCCCAGCGCATCGACGGGGATGCGGGCGTCGCCCGCCAGCAGTGCGCCGCTCACCACGCGGATGCGCACGGACCCGTAGGAGCTGACGGCGACCGCCGCGAGGGCACCGCCGCCCACCAGCCCGCCGAGCATGGGAACCGTCCCCAGGGGCAGCAGGATCAGCGCCATCGCGACCCCGGCCAGAACCGCGATGAACCACCAGGAACGGGGCGCGGTGAGACGTTCTTCGTAAGCCTGCATGGGCCCAAGCTTGACACGAGCGGGACCGGGCCCGGCCGTCGCGGGTAAGGTCAGCCCCTGTGAGTGGACGAACGACAGCGCTGACGCCGCCGGAGGGGGCCGTGCCCCCGGTGCGGCACCCCGACGCGCCCGCGCCCGGAGAGATCATCGGGTCGCACTACGAGTACTGCTTCGGCTGCGGCCCCGGCGTCCCGCACGGGCTGCACGTCGAGGTGCGGGCCGGCGAGGGCGTGGGCGTCTCCGCGGAGTTCCGGGTCAAGGAGGCGCACCAGGGCGCCCCGGGCCTCGCCCACGGCGGGGTGCTGGCGACGGCGCTGGACGAGACGCTGGGCTCGCTCGGCTGGATGCTGCGGGTGATCGCGGTGACCGGCCGGCTGGAGACCGACTTCCTGCTGCCCGTGCCCGTGGACACCGTGCTCCACCTGCGGGCCGAGGTGAAGTCCGTGCACGGCCGTAAGATCTACGCCGCGGCCACCGGCCGGATCGGCGGGCCCGAGGGTCCGCTCGCACTCCGCGCCGAGGCGGTGTTCGTCGAGGTCAAGGTCGACCACTTCATCGAGAACGGCCGTCCCGCAGAGATCCAGGCCACGCTGGCCAACCCCGACCAGGTGAAGGTCGCGCGAGCTTTCGAGGTGAACCCGTGACGCGTCAACCCTTGGACGTCCTCATCCGCCGTGTGGACCCCGAGGTGCCCCTCCCCTCCTACGGCCACCCCGGTGACGCCGGCTGCGACCTCGTGACCACCGAGGCCGCCGAGCTGGCCCCGGGGGAGCGCATGGTGCTGCCGACGGGCGTTTCCATCGCGCTGCCGGACGGCTACGCCGCGTTCGTGCACCCGCGTTCGGGTCTCGCCGCCCGGTGCGGAGTCTCGATGGTGAATGCCCCGGGGACCATCGATGCCGGGTACCGTGGAGAGATCAAGGTGATTGTGGTCAATCTGGACCCGCGGGAAACCGTTCGGTTCGAGAGGTTCGACCGCATCGCCCAGTTGGTCGTCCAGCAGGTAGAGAAGGTCCGCTTCCACGAGGTCGCGGAGCTTCCGGGCTCGGCACGGGCCGAAGGGGGCTTCGGGTCCACCGGTGGCCACGCTGCCGTGGGGTATGGATTCGCTTCGGTCGCCAGCGACCGGGAAGGACAGTGACGTGTTCGGTCGTCGCCGCAAGCGCAGTGAGGACGTAGTCGAGGATGCCGGTCATCTCGACGACGTGACCTCCGAGGAGTTGGCTGAGGACTCAGCGTCGGACGCGCAGGACTCCGCGGCCGGGAGCCGCGTCAGGCTGGAGCCGGAGCCCCGCCCCGACGGGCCGTGGGACCTCTCCGAGGTTCGTGACGCCACCGAGGGCCGGGTCGACCTGGGCGGTCTGTTCGTGCCCGGCGTCGAGGGCATGGAGCTGCGCGTGGAGGTCGCCGGTGACGCGATCGTCGCCGCCACCGTGGTGCTGCGCGACAGCGCCGTGCAGCTGCAGGCCTTCGCCGCCCCCAAGCGCGAGGGCATCTGGGTCGAGGTCCGCGAGGAGATCGCCTCCGGCATCACCCAGCAGGGCGGCGTCGTGGACGAGGTCGAGGGCCCGCTCGGCTGGGAGCTGCGGGCCCAGGTGCCGGTGGCGCTGCCGGACGGCACGCAGGGCGTGCAGATGGTCCGCTTCATCGGGTGCGACGGGCCGCGCTGGTTCCTGCGCGGCGTGATCTCGGGCCAGGGCGCGGTGCAGCCGCAGACCGCCGGCCTGCTGGAGCAGATCTTCCGGGACACCGTCGTCGTCCGCGGCGAGTCCCCGATGGCTCCGCGCGACCCGATCGTGCTGAAGCTGCCGGAGGACGCCCAGATGGTCGCCGAGGGCCTGCAGCCGCAGGACGACGACCGCTCGCGCTTCGCGGGCGGCGTGGACCGCCTGGAGCGCGGTCCGGAGATCACCGAAGTGCGCTGACGGCAGCCTGCCGAAGACCGGTCCGCCG
>NZ_JBAMDC010000363.1:0-6467 GCF_036961605.1 Streptomyces sp. KLMMK | reverse complement strand
GCCGTGCGGCGCCGCGGTGCGGGGACGGACCTGCCCCCCAATGCCTGAGCCGCTCACCCCCGGCGAGCTCCTCGCCCTCGACCGGCAGCACGTGTGGCACCCCTACGGGCCGATGCCCGGCCGTCAGGAGCCGCTGCTCGTGCAGTCCGCGTCGGGTGTGCGGCTGCGGCTCGCCGAACCGGTCGACGGCGTGCACGAGTTGATCGACGGGATGTCGTCGTGGTGGTCCGCCGTCCACGGCTACAACCACCCCGTCCTGAACGAGGCCGCGCGCGAGCAGCTCGGACGGATGAGTCACGTGATGTTCGGCGGGCTCACCCATGAGCCCGCCGTGCGGCTGGCCGCCCGGCTGGTGGAGATCACCCCCGAGGGGCTGGAGCACGTCTTCCTCTCCGACTCCGGCTCGGTGGCCGTCGAGGTCGCCGTCAAGATGTGCCTGCAGTACTGGCGCTCGGCGGGCCGTCCCGAGAAGCGGCGGCTGATGACGTGGCGCGGCGGCTACCACGGGGACACGTGGCAGCCGATGGCCGTGTGCGACCCCGACGGCGGGATGCACGAGCTGTGGTCCGGGGCGCTCCCGAAGCACGTCTTCGCGGACGTGCCCCCGGCCGTGGACAGCGGCGCCGAGGCCGTCCGGGCCTACACGGCGCACCTGCGCGGGACGATCGCCGCCCACGCCCACGAACTCGCGGCGATCATCGTCGAACCGGTGGTGCAGGGCGCGGGCGGGATGCGCTTCCACGACCCCGTGTTCCTGCGGGTCCTGCGGGAGGCGTGCGACGAGCACGACGTGCTCCTCGTCCTCGACGAGATCGCCACCGGGTTCGGCCGCACCGGCCGGCTCTTCGCCGCGGAGCACGCGGGCATCACGCCCGATGTGATGTGCCTCGGCAAGGCGCTCACCGGCGGGTACCTCAGCATGGCGGCGACGCTGTGCACGTCGCGGGTCGCGGACGGCATCTCGCGCGGCGAGGTGCCGGTGCTCGCGCACGGGCCGACGTTCATGGGCAACCCGCTCGCCGCGGCCGTGGCGAACGCGTCGATCGACCTGCTGCTGGAACAGGACTGGCAGACCGAGGTCAAGCGCATCGAGACCGGGCTGCGCGACGGGCTCGCCGAGGCGGCCTCGCTGCCGGGCGTCCGGGACGTCCGGGTCCTCGGCGCGATCGGCGTCGTCCAGCTCGACCACGAGGCCGACGTCGCGGCGGCGACGCGCGCGGCGGTCCGCGAGGGCGTGTGGCTGCGCCCGTTCCGGGACCTGCTGTACGTGATGCCGCCGTACGTGACGAGCGACGAGGACCTGGCCCGGGTGTGCACGGCGGTGCGGGCGGCGGCCCGGGTCGCGTGACGCCGACCGCGCGGTGCGGCGCCGCCTGACGGCGGGTCGTTTCACGGGGCCCGGGTCGCCTGACGTCGGGGCCCTGCCCCACGGGGTGGTTCCGGCACCGCCGGGCTGCGCCGCGAGGGTTGATCGCCGCCGCGGCGGAAGGAAGCGCGGCAGGCGCCGCCGGCCCGGACACGCCGGCAGGGCCGCATTCCTCTTCCGCCGCCGCGGCGCGCAGCCACCCCGCGCGGAGACCGGCGGTGCCCTGCCCGGGCAAGTTGTCAGTGACCATGAAACGGAGAACCGAACACCATGACCGTATTGGTCGTCACCGGCACCGGGACCGAGATCGGGAAGACCGTGGTCACCGCGGCCGTCGCGGCGGCGGCGCGGGCCGCGGGCCGTTCCGTCGCCGTGCTCAAGCCCGCACAGACCGGTGTCGCCCCCGGCGAGCCCGGTGACGTCGCCGAGGTGCGGCGGCTCGCGGGCAGCGGGGTGACCGGGGAGGAGCTCGCGCGGTTCCCGGAGCCGCTCGCGCCGGGTACGGCGGCGGCCCGGGCCGGAATGGCCCCGGTGCGCCCGCCGCAGATCGCGGAGGCGGCCTCCCGGCTGGCGGAGAGCCACGACCTGGTCCTCGTCGAGGGCGCCGGCGGTCTCCTCGTCCGCCTGGACGGGGAGGGCGCGACCCTCGCGGACGCGGCCCGGCTGCTGGACGCCCCGGTCCTGGTGGTCACGCAGCCCGGCCTCGGCACGCTGAACATCACCGAGCTCACCGCGGAGGCCCTGCGCGCGCGGGACCTGCGCTGCGCGGGCATGGTGATCGGCAGCTGGCCGTCCGCCCCGGACCTGGCGATGCGCTGCAACCTCGCCGACCTGCCGGAGGCGGCCGGAGCCCCGTTGCTGGGCGCCGTCCCGGAGGGCGCGAGCGCCCTCGCGCCGGAGGCGTTCCGCACGGCGGCCCCCGGCTGGCTGGCGCCGGAGCTGTCCGGCACCTGGGACGCGGCCGGCTTCGCGGCGGCTCACCGCTGACCCCGCCCTCCCCGGCCGCCCCACGCACCCCTCCCACCCCAACTGCCGCGGCCGCAGCGGACATTGCGGCGCGCCGACGGTGCGGGCCGGTCCGGCCGGGGAACAATCGCGGTAGCCGTCGTCCCCGGAAAGGGGTGTGCCATGCCGCCGCTTCGGAGCACCAGGTTGCCGCACGACGCCGTGCACCATCCTGTCTTCGCGCGCTTCTACGCCAAGGTGAGCCCGATCATCGACGAGCGGGCGGGGATCGGGGAGCACCGGCGCGAGCTGCTGGCCGGCCTGTCGGGACGCGTGATCGAGATCGGCGCGGGCAACGGCCTGAACTTCCCCTACTACCCGCCGACGGTCTCGGAGGTCGTGGCGATCGAGCCCGAGCGCGGGCTGCGCAGGATCGCCCTGGAGGCGGCGGTCCGGGCGGGCGTCCCGGTGGACGTGGTGCCGGGCGCGGCCGAGGCGCTGCCGGTGAAGAGCGAGGCGTTCGACGCGGCGGTGACCTCGCTGGTGCTGTGCTCCGTACGGGATGTGCGGCGCGCGCTGGCGGAGCTGCGGCGGGTCCTCCGGCCGGGCGGTGAGCTGCGGTTCTTCGAGCACGGGCGGGCGCAGGGCGTGGCGCTCGCGGTCACCCAGCGGGCGCTGGACCGCACGGTCTGGCCGGTGCTGTTCGGCGGGTGCCACACGGCGCGGGATCCGCTGGCGGCGATCGAGGCGGCGGGGTTCGAACTGGGGGCGTTCAGCCGGCTGCGGGTGCCGCAGAGCCGGGTGCCGACCCCGGCCTCCCCGTGCGTGCTGGGGGTGGCCAGACGACCGGCGGCTCCGCCGGAGGCGGCGGGCGCGGTCGACGGGCACGCGTGAGCCGCCCCCTGGGACGTTCGCACCGATGATCGAGGAACTCCGGTAGGGCGTACACTCCCCCGACCACCCCGGAGCTCCGTCCGGATCATTGCTTTGCCCATCCTTTACCATGGATGGGCAAAGGCCCCGTTCAACGTGAAAGGTGTGAGCGTCCGCCCATGGGCGAGCCTCCCAGTAGTACCCGCAGTCGACATCGCGCGGTCCCCGCCCCTTCGTCCGACCATGGGACGGAGGTGAACCGATGACCGAGGTAGTCCTGCTGGTGGTCGCCCTGCTGCTGACGCTGGCCTGTGCCGTCTTCGTCGCGGCGGAGTTCTCGCTGACCACGGTCGAGCGCGCCGACCTCGAGCGCGCCGCCGAGAAGGGCGAGCGCGGCGCGGCGGGCGCCGTCAAGGCCGTGCGCAGTCTCACCTTCCAGCTCTCCGGCGCCCAGCTCGGCATCACCGTGACCGGCCTGATCATCGGCATGGTCTCCAAGCCGTCCATCGCGGCGCTGCTCACGGGCCCGATGGAGGCCGTGGGCCTCGGCTCCGCCGCCCCCTCGACCGCCCTGGTGCTGGCCACGGTGCTGTCCACCGTCGTGCTGATGGTGGTCGGCGAGCTGGTCCCGAAGAACTGGGCGATCTCGCGCCCGCTGCCGGTGGCGAAGCGGGTCGCCGGCCCGCAGCGCGCCTTCTCCGCCGCGTTCCGCCCGCTGATCCGGCACCTGAACAACACCGCCAACCGCACCCTGCACCGGATGGGCCTGGAGCCCGCCGAGGAACTGGCCTCCGCGCGCGGCCCGCAGGAGCTCGCCGCGCTCGCCCGGCACTCCGCCAAGGAGGGCGCCCTGGAGGCGGACACCGCCGAGCTGTTCGTGCGGACCCTGAACCTCGCCGGGCTGACGGCGGAGAACGTGATGACGCCCCGCGTCCAGGTCACCGCCCTCGACGCCCAGGCCAACGCCGAGGACGTCGCGAACGCGACCCGCGCGACCGGTCTGTCCCGCTTCCCCGTCTACCGCGGAAGCCTGGACACCGTCATCGGCATCGCGCACATCAAGGACGTGCTGGCCATACCCGCCGACCGCCGCCACCGCCACCCCGTCACCTCGATCCTGCGCGAGCCGCTGCTCGTGCCGGAGTCGCTGACCGTGGACCGGCTCCTGGACCGGCTGTCGGGCAAGCGCACCATGGCCGTCGTCATCGACGAGTACGGCGGCACCGCCGGCGTCGTCACCCTGGAGGACATCGTGGAGGAGGTCGTCGGCGAGGTCCGCGACGAGCACGACCCCCACGAGGTGCCCGACATCGCCCCTGCCGGCACGGACGGCGGCGGCCGGCCGCTGTACGACGCGGACGGCGCGGCGCGCACCGACCAGCTGGAGATCATCGGGCTGCGGGCGCCGGACGGCCCCTACGAGACGCTGGCCGGCCTGGTGGCCACCGAGCTCGGCCGCATCCCCCTGCGGGGCGACACCGTGGAGGTCGCGGGCTGGCGGGTCGACGTCGTCGACGCGGCCGGCCACCGTGCGGCCCGCGTGCGCCTGACCGGTCCGCCCGCGGACGCCGGCAGCGGCGCCGAGGTGCCCGGGGAGGCCGGCCGATGACCTTCGTGCAGCTGCTCATCGGCCTGGCGACGCTCGTCGTCAACGCCTTCTTCGTGGGCGCGGAGTTCGCCCTCATCTCGGTGCGCCGCAGCCAGATCGAGCCGTACGCCGACCGGGGCGACCGGCGCGCCCGCAGCGTCCTGTGGGGCCTGCGGCACATCTCGGCGCTGATGGCCGCGGCCCAGCTCGGCATCACGCTGTGCACGCTGGTCCTGGGTGTGGTCGCCGAGCCCGCGATCGCACACCTGCTGGAGCCGGTCTTCAACGCTCTCGGCGTGCCGCACGGCCTGATCCACCCCGTGTCGTTCGTCATCGCGCTGGCCGTGGCGACGTACCTGCACATGCTGTTCGGCGAGATGGTGCCCAAGAACATCGCGCTCGCCGAGCCGGTGCGCAGCGCCCTGCTGCTCGGCCCGCCGCTGGTCACCCTGGCCCGGGCGCTGCGCCCGTTCGTCTTCGCCATCAACGCCTTCGCCAACGCCCTGCTGAAGCTGCTGCGGGTGGAGCCGAAGAACGAGGTCGCGGCGACGTACTCGGACGACCAGCTCGCGCGGATCGTCGCCGACTCCAGCGCGGCCGGGCTGCTCGACTCCCGGGCCACCGAACGGCTGCGGGACGCCCTGGTGCTGGGCAAGCGCCCGGTGATGGACGTGGTCACGCCCGTCGAGCGGGTGGTCTCCGCGCCGCTCGGCATCACCCCCGAGGGGCTGGAGCAGTTGTCGGCCGAGTCCGGCTTCTCCCGGTTCCCGGTGGTGGACGCCGCCGGCCGGATCCTGGGCTACCTGCACGTGAAGGACGCGCTGGACGCCCGGCCGCGGGACTTCCCGTTCCCGCTGCAGCGGATGCGCCGGATCGCGACGGTCCGCGCGACGACGCCGCTGGACGACGTCATCACGACGATGCGCGGCACCGGCACCCACCTCGCGGCGGTGATCGGCGAGGACGGCCGGCTGGCCGGACTGGTCACGCTGGAGGACCTCCTGCGCGAGCTGGTGGGCCGCCCGGCGCAGTGACGCGCCCCGGCCCTCCCCGCCCCCGTCCGGCATCGCCCGGGCGGGGGCGGGGCGGTTCACGCGGAGGAGTAGGATCACCCGCGCCATGCAGATGAATGTCACGTACACCAGCTTTGTCGCGGTCGGGGACTCCTTCACCGAGGGCATGTCCGACGGTCTGCCGGACGGCTCCTACCGCGGCTGGGCCGATCTGCTCGCCGCGCGCCTGGCCGCCCGCACCCCCGGCTTCCGCTACGCCAACCTCGCCGTGCGCGGCAAGCTCATCGGCCAGATCGCCGACGAGCAGTCCGCGCCGGCCGCCGCGCTGGGCGCGGACCTGGTCACCCTGGTCGGCGGCCTCAACGACGTGCTGCGGCCCAAGTGCGACGTGGACGTGGTGTGCGCACGGCTGGCGGAGGCCGCGGACCGGCTGGCGCCCACCTGCAAGCAGCTGGTGCTGATGCGCAGCCCGGGCCGGCGCGGCCCGGTCCTGGAGCGGTTCCGCCCCCGCATGGAGCAGCTGTTCTCCTTCATCGACGAGCTGGCCGAGCGGCACGGCGCGCTGGTCGTGGACCTCTTCGGCGCCGAGGTGCTGGGCGATGCGCGGCTGTGGGCCGACGACCGCCTGCACCTGAACGCCGAGGGCCACCGGCGGGTGGCCGAGGCCGTGTGGCAGGCGCTC
>NZ_JBAMDC010000362.1:0-6513 GCF_036961605.1 Streptomyces sp. KLMMK | reverse complement strand
ACGGCCCGGCGGACGCCGTCGGCCGCCCCGGGCGCGGGCCCCGCCCAGGAGGTCGTCCGCATCGTCAACACCGAGCGCGCCAAGGCCGGATGCGGGCCCGTGCGCTTCAGCGCCGAGCTCGTCGCCGTCGCCCAGCGCCACACCGACGACACCGCCTCGCGCACCCCCGCCGGCCAGTGGTCCGCCTTCGCCCGCCGGGCGGCCGTGCCCGGCCACCACTGGAGCTCGTACGGGGTGAACGCCTCCGCCGGGCAGAGCAGCGCCTCCGCCGTCGTGTCCGTGTGGATGAAGGACCCCGGGCACCGCCGGACCATCCTCAACTGCGCCTACACGGAGCTGGGCGTCGGCGTCTCCTTCGCCTACGACGGCCCGCGCTGGATGCAGGTCTTCGCGGCGCGCTGAGCGCCGCCCTCAAGCCACCCCCTCCGCCGGGCGGGCCAGCGCCGCGCCCGGCCGTTCCGTAACCCCCACCGAGAGGAACTCCTTTGCCGCGCAAACACTCTCGCCGCCGCAGCAGAACCGGCCGCCGCCTGATACTCGCGGCGGCCGCAACCGCCGCGGCCGCCGGAATCGCCTTCGGCGTCCTGGGCACCGGATCCGCCACGTCCACCCCGGACTCGCAGCCGGAGGCGGCCAGCGCCCCCGCCGCGCAGCCGGTGCACAAGAAGCCGCCCGCCCCCCTCACCTCCACGCCCCCGGCCGACAAGCAACGCGGTCTCGTCTACGACGGCCTCAAGCCCGCCCCCAAGGGCGACCGCTGCGTCGGCGTCTACAGCGTCTCGCGGGCAGGCCTGTGCACCCACGGCCCCGACGCCCCGCCCAAGGGCGTCGACATCACCAAGGACACCCCGCCCGTGGCGGCGAAGGCGGCCGCTCCCTCCTCCCTGACCGGTGACGGCGGCCAGGCCCCCTCGGCCACCGAGGCCCTCGGCGGAGCGCCGTCCGTGGTCGACGCCCGCAAGGGCGGCGTGGCCGCGGCCGCCGCCGCCCCGAGCCCGGGCGGGTCCACGACCCCGCAGGCCGGATCCGGCTCCAAGGTCGTCTGCGAGGGCGACGGTTCGACCGGCAACCGCGTCCAGGTGCTGTACGTCCACGCGCCCGGCCGCGACCGCTTCGGCCAGTACGCCGCCTCCTTCAAGCAGTGGGCCGCCGAGACCGACGTCATCTACAACGCCAGCGCCAAGGAGACCGGCGGCGAGCGGCACGTCCGCTACGTCACCGAGGCCGACTGCACCGCCTCCGTCCTGAACGTCGAGGTCTCCGCGGGCGACCTCCAGGAGTTCGGGGCCATGAACAACGCCCTGGCCGCCAAGGGATTCAACCGCCGCGACCGCAAGTACATGGTCTTCGCCGACGCCCAGGTCTACTGCGGCATCGGCACCTTCAACGGCGACGAGCGGCCCGGCGCGGACAACCTCAGCAACTTCGGCCCGTCCTACGGCCGTACGGACTCCGGCTGCTGGGGCGGCAGCACCCCCGCCCACGAGCTGGGCCACAACCTCGGCGCCGTCAACAACAGCGCCCCGCACACCAGCAGGGCCGCGCACTGCGTCGACGAGTGGGACATCATGTGCTACTCGGACGCCCCGCACTACCCCAAGATGCAGACCATCTGCCCCGACCGGGCGAACGACGCCCGCCTGGACTGCGGTCACGACGACTACTTCCACACCAACCCCAAGCCGGGGAGCTACCTGGCCACCCACTGGAACATCGCCAACAACCGCTTCCTGATGGCCGCCGGCGGCACCACGAACCCCGACCCCGGCCCGACGCCGACCCGCACGCCCGACCCGACGCGGCCGCCGACGGCCGGCCCCGAGGCCAAGGTCAGCCAGATCACCCCGAACTCGGTCGTCGTCAGCTGGACGAAGGTCCCCTCGGCCACCGGCTACGACCTGCTGGTCAACGGGAAGAAGACGGCCGACGTCAAGGACACCGTCGTCCGCCTCACGGGCCTCGCTCCCAGCACCTCCTACAAGGTCGCCGTCGCCGCGCGCGGCGCCGACGGCAAGGCCTCCGCGCCGGGCCGCGCCGCGTCCTTCCGCACCCTCTCCACCGACGGCGGCTCCCCGACCCGTCCGGGCACCGCGTACGTGATGGTCAACGGCCTCACCGGTGAAGCCCTCGACCTGTGGGGCGGCTCCTCGGCGGACGGCACCGTCGCCATCGCCTACCAGCGCCACGGCTACGCCAACCAGCAGTGGTCCTTCGAGAACGCCGGCGGCGGCGCACTGCGCGTGAAGTCGGTCCAGAGCGGCAAGTGCCTCCAGCTCGGCGGCGGAGACCGGCCCGTGGCAGGCCAGTACGTGGCCCAGCAGCCCTGCCGGGACACCGCCGCGCAGAAGTGGCGGCTGAACTCCGCCGGCGGCGGGTCGTACGTCCTGCAGCCCGAGGGCTCGTCCCTGGTGCTCGGCATCAGCAAGCGCTCGTACTACGGCGGCCGCCTGCTCGAACTCCAGCAGAAGAACGACCAGGGGTACCAGAACTGGACCCTGTCGAAGGCCGCCGCCTCCTGACGGCCGCCCTCTGACGGGGCCGGCGACCGCTGCTTCCCCATTCCCCCCCACTGGCGGTCGCCGGCCCCCTCCGCCCCACCTCTCCCGACACTCTCCGAGGAACCGCCACGATGAAGCTGCGCCCCACCACCCTGGCCCCCGCGCTCGGATGCGCCGCCCTGCTCGTCCTGGGCACGCCCGGAACGGCTGCCGCGCACGGCGACACCATCCACTTCGCCGTCGGCGGCGAGCAGCAGGGCGGTCACGTACGGACCGTGGCGACCTGGGAGAACGACGGCGACCCCGTCGACGAGCACGTCGCCGGCACCCTGACGGCCACCGGCCCGGACGGGCGCACCGCCGGCCCGTGGCAGCTCGTGGCCGCCGAGGGCGGGAAGGGGGCCTACACCACCCGCGAGACCCTGCCGGAGGGCACGTGGAAGGTCGTCGTCCACTGCGGCTTCCCGGACCTCGGCCACGGCGAGGGGACGGTCACGGTCACGGTCGCGGCCGCGGGGTCCGGGCACGGTCCCGCTCCGGCCGGGAGCGCCGCCGCGACGCCCGAGCGGTCCGGTCCCGCCGGCCCGCTGGCCGCCCGGCGGGAAGCTGCATCCCCGGAGACCGAGGAGGCCTCGCAGGCCCCGGCGTCCTCCTCCCGGACGGGCCTCGTCGCAGGCGCCTGCGCGGCCGTCGCCGTGGCGGCCGTCGCCACGGTGCTCCTGCTGCGGTCCAGGCGCTCGCGGAAGGCCGCCGTCACCAAGTGAGGGGCGGCGTCACCGGGTGAGGAGCAGCATGTGCAGCCGCTGCGCCGCGCCGAGGCCGCGCCGGTCATCGCCGAGATGATCGCGGCAGGGCCTCCGGCTACGCGTTCGGGGACGGCAGGGACGACAGGAAGCCGAGGAGTTCGGCGTTGACTTCCTCCGGGCGCTCCTGCTGCGTCCAGTGACCGCAGCCCGGCAGGGTCACGCTGCGGCGCAGCCCCGGCACCGTCTCCTCGAGGGAGGCCAGCAGCCGCTCCATGCCGGGGAAGGCCCGGACGGGATCGCGGTCGCCCCCCACGTACAGGGCGGGCACCTCGATGCGGAGGTCGTGGAAGGGCGCGAGGAGCTCCCAGTTCCGGTCGAGGTTGCGGTACCAGTTCAGGCCGCCGGTGAAGGCGCGGTCGCCGTGCGCGGAGAACTCGCGCACGAAGGCGTCCACGTCGTCCTCGGTGAACCAGGCCGGCAGCTCCTTCGGCTCCGCCATCGTGTCCAGGAGCGTGCGGCCGGCCGGGACGACCCACGGGCGCGGCGGGTCGGTCTGGCTGCTGTCGCCCGAGCCGCTGAACAGGATCCGGCGGAATGACGTCGCCGGATCCCGAGCCAACTCCGCGTCGGCGACGCCGGGTTCCTGGAAGTACAGCTGGTAGAAGCCGTCGCCGAGCACGGAACGCAGCGCCGGCAGCGGCGCCGCCGGGCCGTGCGGCAGCGGCGGCACGCTCAGGCCGGCCACGCCGCGGACGACGTCGGGCCGCAGCAGCGCCGTGGTCCAGGCGACCGGAGCGCCCCAGTCGTGCCCGACGACCACCGCGCTCTCCTCGCCGAGGGCGTGGGTCAGGGCGATCACGTCACCGGCGAGGTGCAGGATGCTGTACGCGCCGGCGTCGTCCGGCTGTTCGCTGCGTGCGTACCCGCGCTGGTCGACCGCGACGACCCGGTACCCGGCTCCGGCCAGCGGCCCGAACTGGTGCCGCCAGGAGTACCAGCACTCCGGGAAGCCGTGCAGCAGGACGACCAGGGGGCCTTGCCCCTGCTCGGCGATGTGCAGCGTTACTCCGTTGACCTCGACGAAGCGGTGCTCGACCGAGCTGGTCATGTGTCCTCCCGGGGGTGTCACGCCGACGTACTCCACAGTAGGGGCGACTTCCCCGTGGCGGAGGAGATGCCGACCACTCGGCCGGTCCGCCTCAGCCGTCGGGGTTGGCCTCCAGACAGGTCAGCTCGATGTCGTCGATGATGGCCTCGTTCGTCTGGCCCTTCAGGTGCGCGACGTTCTCGATGCCGACCGCCATCCACCCCGACAGGCTCATGACGAGCACCCGCAGCCCGTCCGTACCGTGCTTGGCGAGCACCCGGTCCGCCACCTTGAGCGCTTCTTCGGGCACCCGTTCCGCCGGTTCGAGGCCGACGATGGTGCGCATCAGCCCGATGGTGGTGTGCGAGATCTCCGGTGCGATCGCCCGCAGCCTCCGGTCCTCTTCCTCGTCCACGTGTCCTCGATTCGTCCGTCAGCCGGTCACGTGCAAGCACCCTAGGTGGCCGCGCGCGGCGGCCGCAGCCCGAACACCAACGGGTGATCGCTGCTACGGGTGAATCGTGGTCAAGAAGCTCCCAAGTCGCCCCCGGTGGTGCTCGGAACGCACTCAGAGGGCGCGGCGCCGGGCGGTCCGCGCGCGGCCGTACTCCCGGAGGAACACCCGCAGGGCGGCACCGGCCGCAGGGCGCGCCGACCCGCGCAGCAGGCCGCAGCCCTTCGCCGCCGCGGCGTCCGTGGTGAGCACTTCCAGCTCCACCATCGCCCGCACGAACGGACGGTCGACCGGTGCGGTGAGACCGGCCAGGCGGCGGGCGTCCAGCAGGTCGTGGCGCGCGCGGCGCAACTGACCGGCCAGGAGCGCCCGTACGGCCGGGGTCTCGCGTGCCGACTCCAGGTCGCCGCGGGAGACGCCGTGCTCCTCCAGGGTCGCCCGGGGGAGGGCCAGGCGCCCGCCCTCCAGGTCCACGGCCAGGTCGTTGACGAAGTCCAGGCGCTGGCTGCCGTCGATGTACGAACGGCAGGCCGCACGGTAGGCGACGGGGTCGGTGCCCGGGTCGAGCAGGCCGGCGACGAGCATGAACGCCGGGAGCGAGTAGGCGTCGACGTAGTCCTGGTAGGCGCCTTCCGTCGCGAACCCGTCGAAGTCGAGATCGGCCGGTGCGGCCTTCAGGAAGTCCTCGACCGCTCCGGCGAGCCCGGGGTGTGCGGCGACCGTGTGGATCACCGACCGGATCACCGGGTGGTCCGCCCGCCCGCCGGCCAGCGCCTCGCGCACGTCCCGCTCCCACACGGCGTAGGCGGAGGTGCGCTCGGTCCGGGTACCGCCGTTGTCGAGCGTGTTGTCCGTGTGGTGCATGAACGCGGTCATGGCGATGACGTGCGGGACGGTCGCACGGGGCAGCAGCAGCCGGACGGCTGCGTAGGCGTGGCGCCGGTAGCGCGAGACGAGGTCGCGCTGCTGCGTGAAATCGTCGCGTAGCCGCCGGTCGTGGACGCCGGCGGCGTCGAGTGCCTTGTCCCACGTGCTGGTCATGGAGTCCTTTTCCCATCGGCTGGTTCCGGCCGCTGAGGGCCACGGAGGACTGTACGTCGTGTGTGCGCGGGCAGGCGTCGGCTCGCAGGTCCTCCCGGCACTGTCAGTGGTCACTGCCAGGATGCGCAGCATGAAACCGTGGCTTCTCACCGACATCGAACGCGCCGTCCGCAGCAGCTGGGACGCCGGCACGTGCACCCCCGAGTACCGCTCGCGCTGGACCCCGGACAATCCGGCACGCGACCAGTGCGGCGTCACGGCGATGGTCCTCAACGACCTGCTGGGCGGCGAGCTCATCCGGGGCGAGGTCCGCGTCGGCGGGGTGCAGACCGACTTCCACTGGTGGAACCGGCTCGGCGAGGGCGTGGAGATCGACCTCACCCGCGAGCAGTTCTCCCCCGAGGAGATCGTCACCGGCGGTCAGGTCATACCGCGCCCGCCCGAGATCAAGCGCCTCCGCGAGGAGTACGAGCTCCTGCGCGAGCGCGTCCTGGAGAAGCTGCGGACGGGCGCGGCCGCGGCCGCGCACTAGGCGCACGGGAGGAGTGCTCAGACGAGGAGTGCCGCCGTGCACTCCTCGGCCAGGTCCTCCGCGTGGCCGGGGAGGGCCTCGCCCGCCCGCAGGTGACGGCGGACCAGCGAGAGCGGCAGGTCGATCACGGCGACGGAGACGCGTTCCAGGGCGGC
>NZ_JBAMDC010000361.1:0-6517 GCF_036961605.1 Streptomyces sp. KLMMK | reverse complement strand
GGCGGCCGCGAGCGTACGGCTGGCGGGCTGCTGTACCCCCGTCCCGCCCGACGAGGTGACCGGTTTCGCCGTGCGCGGGGGCGCGGTGACGGTGCACCGGGCGCAGTGCCCTGCGGTGCACCGCATGGTCGCCTCCGGGAGGGAGCCCGTAGGGGTGCGCTGGAGCAGCCCGGAGGGCGGCGGCGCCCGCGACTACCGCGTCACCCTGCGTGCCGAGTCCTTCAGCAGGCCGCACCTCCTGGCCGATCTGACGGAGGCCATCGCGGCCGAGGGGGCGGCGGTCATCTCGGCGGCCGTCGAGCCGCCCCACGAGCAGCGCGTACGCCACACCTACACCCTGCAACTGCCGGACGCCGCCCAGCTGCCGGAGCTGATGCGCGCCATGCGGCGGGTGCCGGGGGTCTACGACGTCGAGCGGGCCGGACGGCCGGTGGCCACTGCGCCGCTCTAGCAGGGGAGAGCAGGGGAGAGCGGGGGGAGAGCCGCCGGGCGGTGCGCGCGCCCAGCGACGGGCAGGGGAGTAGCCCCCGGGACGAGTACCCGTCGTACAGCTTTCCGGCGCGCTCGTACGGGTGGGGCGGCGCCGTGCCGCCACCGCGCGGGGCCTTCTCGCTGGTAGCGATGGACGCATGCCGCACTCACCCGGGAAACCCGCCTCGGTCCGCCGGCGGTCCGTGCGCCGCCGCGCCGTCCTCGCCGCCGCCGTCTCGGCCCTCCTCATCGGCGCCGCGGCTCCACCCGCCGCGAGCCCCCAGGGCGTCGGCGACCGCCTCTTCCCGGATCTCGGCAACCCCGGCTACGACGTCGCCGCTTACGACATCGCCTTCGACTACCACGGCAACGACCGGCCGCTCGACGCCGTCACCACCATCGCCGCACGGGCCACCACCGGCCTGGACCGGCTCAACCTCGACTTCAGCAACGGCACGGTCCGCTCCGTGACGGTCAACGGTGTGCCCGCCAAGTTCGCCCCCGCCAAGGAGGACCTGGTCGTCACGCCGTCCGCCGCCCTGCCGGCGGACGGCCTGTTCACCGTCGTCGTCCGGCACACCAGCGACCCGCGCAACAGCAAGGACGGCGGCTGGATCCGTACGAAGGACGGGCTGGTCATGGCCAATCAGGCCGATGCCGCGCACCGTGTCTTCCCCTGCAACGACCACCCCTCCGACAAGGCCCGCTTCACCTTCCGCGTCACCGCGCCCAAGGCCCTGACCGTCGTCGCCAACGGGCTGCCGGCGGGCCGTGCGGTCCGCGGTGCGAACACCACGTGGGCGTACCGCAGCGAGCACCCCATGGCCACGGAGCTGGCCCAGGTCTCCGTCGGCCGCTCCGCCGTGGTGCACCGCAAGGGGCCGCACGGACTGCCCGTGCGGGACGTGGTCCCCGCCGCCGACCGGCAGCGCGTGGAGAAGTGGACGTCGAAGACGCCCGAGCAGATCGCATGGCTGGAGGGCAAGGTCGGGCCGTACCCGTTCGAGAACTACGGCATGCTGATCGCCGACGCGTCGACCGGTTTCGAGCTGGAGACGCAGACCCTCTCGCTCTTCGAGCGCAGCCTGTTCATCCGGGACGACATCCCTTCCTGGTACCTCGAGTCCATCATGGTCCACGAGCTCGCACACCAGTGGTTCGGCGACAGCGTCAGCCCCCACAGCTGGTCCGACCTCTGGCTCAACGAGGGGCACGCCACCTGGTACGAGTCGCTGTACGCCGAGCACAAGGGCGGCCGGACCCTCGACGTCCGGATGCGTGCCGCGTACGAGCACTCCGACGCCTGGCGCGCCGACGGCGGCCCGCCCGCCCTGCCCAAGCCGCCCGACCCCGGCAAGCGGACCAGCATCTTCAGGCCCGTCGTCTACGACGGTGGCGCGCTGGTTCTCTACGCGCTGCGCCAGAAGATCGGCGCGGCGGCGTTCGACCGGCTGGAGCGCGAGTGGATCAGCTCCTACCGCGATGCCAGCGCCACCACGGAGGACTTCACGGCCGTCGCCTCCCAGGTCTCCGGCCAGGACCTGAAGGAGTTCCTGAAGGACTGGCTCTACAGCCCGAAGACCCCGCCCATGCCGGGTCACGACGACTGGAAAGCGGCCCGGAAGGCGCCCCGCAAGGCGCCCCGGAAACCCGCGTGACGCTCCGCCGACCACGTGGGACCATCGACGGGTCGGCGAGGCCGCCGGCCCGGGAATCTCCGGGGCCGCCCGCGCGTTGTCGACGGTGCGGCCACTGCAATCGCGGCCGCCACCTCCCAACGATGCAAAGGATCAAATGACCTCCTCTTCTTCCCTTCCCCAGGACCGGCAGAGCCTTCCGGAGAGCCTTCGGGCCGACGCCCTGATGGAAGAGGACGTCGCCTGGAGCCACGAGATCGACGGGGAGCGCGACGGCGAGCAGTACGACCGCTCCGAGCGGGCGGCCCTGCGGCGCGTGGCCGGTCTCTCCACCGAGCTGGAGGACGTCACCGAGGTCGAGTACCGGCAGCTGCGCCTGGAGCGCGTGGTGCTGGTCGGCGTCTGGACGTCCGGCACGGTCAGGGACGCGGAGAACTCCCTCGCGGAGCTCGCCGCGCTCGCCGAGACCGCAGGTGCCCTGGTGCTCGACGGCGTGGTCCAGCGCCGGGACAAGCCGGACCCCGCCACGTACATCGGCTCGGGCAAGGCCCAGGAGCTGCGGGACATCGTCCTGGAGTCCGGCGCCGACACCGTCGTCTGCGACGGTGAGCTCAGTCCCGGCCAGCTCATCCAGCTGGAGGACGTCGTCAAGGTCAAGGTGGTCGACCGCACCGCCCTGATCCTCGACATCTTCGCCCAGCACGCCAAGTCCCGCGAGGGCAAGGCGCAGGTCTCCCTCGCGCAGATGCAGTACATGCTGCCGCGCCTGCGCGGCTGGGGCCAGTCGCTGTCCCGGCAGATGGGTGGTGGCGGCTCCGGCTCGTCCGGCGGCGGCATGGCCACCCGTGGCCCCGGTGAGACCAAGATCGAGACGGACCGGCGGCGGATCCGCGAGAAGATGGCGAAGATGCGCCGGGAGATCGCGGAGATGAAGACCGGCCGCGACGTCAAGCGCCAGGAGCGCCGGCGGAACAAGGTCCCGTCGGTCGCCATCGCCGGCTACACCAACGCCGGAAAGTCCTCCCTGCTCAACCGGCTCACCGGAGCCGGCGTCCTGGTGGAGAACGCCCTGTTCGCCACCCTGGACCCGACCGTGCGCCGGGCGGAGACGCCCAGCGGGCGGGTCTACACCCTCGCCGACACCGTCGGCTTCGTCCGGCACCTGCCGCACCACCTCGTCGAGGCGTTCCGCTCCACCATGGAGGAGGTCGGCGACTCCGACCTGATCCTGCACGTGGTCGACGGCTCGCACCCGGTGCCGGAGGAGCAGCTGGCCGCCGTGCGCGAGGTCATCCGCGATGTCGGCGCAGTCGACGTGCCCGAGATCGTCGTGATCAACAAGGCGGATGCGGCCGACCCGCTGGTCCTGCAGCGGCTGCTGCGGATCGAGAAGCACTCGATCGCGGTGTCGGCGCGCAGCGGCGAGGGCATCGAGGAGCTCCTCGCCCTGATCGACGCGGAGCTGCCGCGACCGGCCGTGGAGATCGAGGCGCTCGTGCCGTACACGCACGGTTCGCTGATCGCGCGGGCGCACGCCGACGGCGAGGTCATCTCCGAGGAGCACACCCCGGAGGGCACGCTGCTCAAGGCACGGGTGCACGAGGAGCTCGCCGCCGAGCTCCAGCGGTACGTGCCCGCGGCCCGCGGCTGACGTTCCCGCGGCGCACGCGCCACGCCGTCACCGTCACATGCGGAAGGCCCGCTCCCCCGACCGGGGAGCGGGCCTTCCGCATGTACATGAGCTGTGCTGCCCCGCGGCTACTGCGCCTGCGGCGACCGCGACGTCACCGGCGGTTGGCGAACTTCCCGCTGATGGCGTTGTAGACGCCCTGGGCCTCCGGGCCCAGGCGCGGGCCGGCCAGCCAGGTGCTGTTGGCCGGGCCGATCGAGGTGTTCGAGACCAGCTTCACCTTGCCGTCGGGCCCCTTGGCGAACCAGCCGCCGCCGGACGAACCGCCGGTCATCGTGCAGCCGATGCGGTACATCGTCGGCTCGTTCGGGTCGAGCGTCAGCCGGCCCGGCCTGTCGATGCAGTCGTACATCTTCTGGCCGTCGAAGGGCGCCGCCGCCGGGTAGCCCCAAGCGCCCATCGACTGGATGGACTTCACCTGGGGGGTGCTGAAGTCGACGGTGAGGGCGTTGCCGACGGTCTCCTCCAGGGACTTGCCGGAGCCGCCCTCGGGCTTCACGTGCAGCACGGCGAAGTCGTACGGGGCACCCGCGCCGCCGGTCTCGGCTCCCTGCTTGATCCACTGCGCGGACGTCTGCGCCCAGTCCGCCCACCACACGCCGTACGGAGCGACGTCCTGCACCGGCGCGCTGTTGACCTGGGCGCCCGGCAGGCCCTTGTCGTTGTACGACGGCACGAAGGCGATGTTGCGGTACCAGCCGCCCTTCGTGCCGGCGTGCACGCAGTGGCCCGCGGTCCACACCATGTTGGACTTGCCGGGGTGCGCCGGGTCCTTGACGACCGTGGCCGAGCAGACCATGTGGCCCTGCGGGCTGTCGAAGAAGACCTTGCCGACCGGGGCCGCGTTGTTGTGGTACGGCACGTTGACGGACTTGGCCTGGACCGGACGCGGCTCGGGGTCGGTCACGCCCTGGTCACCGGAGGCGCCCGGCGCCGTGCCCGGCGCACCCTGGGTGGCGAGCGTCTTGTCGCTGGGGCGGGCGTCCTTCATCGTGTCGGGCTTCCAGTGGCCCTTGATGATCGGGTTGATGAAGTCGCGGGCCTCGCGGAGCCACTGCTCCTTGTCCCAGTTCTTCCAGGCGCCGTTCTTCCACTTCTCCAGGTCCTTCAGGGAACTGGGAAGGTTCTTGGGCAGCTCGAGGCCCTCGTCGCCCTTCTGCGAGGCGGTGGCGCTGGGCTTGTCGCTCCCCGCGGCCTCGTCCTCGGTCGGGCCGCACGCGGTGGCGGTCAGCGCCAGCGCGGCCGTCAGAGCGGCCGCGGCCAGCGCGGGCCTGCGGATGGATGGCATGGAGTGGGTTCCCCCTGATCGTTCTGTTCGGACGTGTCCGCAATGTCGCGGCCACGCTGTGGAGTTGTCATGCACCGCCCCAGCGGGCGAGGCCGGGCCCCACTATGCCGGTGCGTGAGGAGACGGGAACGGGCGGGTCCTCGGTTCCGCCGCGAAGGATCTTGACGGCGGGCCGTGATCCGTCGCGTGCGGCGTCGTTAGTACGTACGGGGGAGTGCCGACCAGCGTTCAGCAGCAGGAGGAGCCAGAGCCGTGGCCTTGACCCAGCTACCGTCCACGGAGCCGTCGGTCGCAGCGCACGAAGGCATCCTCCGGCGGCAGTCGTCCCGCGAATCGGCCGCCCGTACGTATGCCCGGTCGCTGCCCATCGTGCCGGTACGCGCCCGGGGGCTGACGATCGAAGGCGCGGACGGCCGCCGGTATCTCGACTGCCTCTCGGGGGCCGGCTCGCTCGCCCTGGGGCACAATCACCCGGTCGTGCTGGAGGCCATCCGCTCGGTTCTTGACTCCGGCGCGCCCCTGCACGTGCTCGACCTGGCCACCCCCGTCAAGGACGCCTTCACGGACGAGCTGTTCGCCACGCTGCCCCGGGAGCTGGCGGAGTCGGGCCGCGTCCAGTTCTGCGGCCCGGCCGGCACCGACGCCGTGGAAGCCGCCTTCAAGCTCGTCCGCACCGCCACCGGCCGCGAGGGCCTACTCGCCTTCACAGGGGCCTATCACGGCATGACGGAGGGGGCGCTCGCCGCCTCGGGCGCGGCGCCGAGCGTGCGGGTGACCCGGCTGCCCTATCCGCAGGACTACCGCTGCCCGTTCGGCGTCGGCGGGGAGAACGGGGCGCGCCTCGCCGCCCGCTGGACCGAGAGCCTCCTGGACGATCCCAAGAGCGGAGTGCGCCGCCCCGCCGCGATGATCGTCGAACCCGTGCAGGGCGAAGGCGGTGTGCTGCCCGCGCCCGACGGCTGGCTGCGCCGGATGCGCGCGCTCACCGCCGCGCGCTCCATCCCGCTCATCGCCGACGAGGTGCAGACGGGCGTGGGCCGCACCGGGGCCTTCTGGGCGGTCGAGCACAGCGGGATCGTGCCCGACGTGATGGTCCTGTCCAAGGCCATCGGCGGGAGCCTCCCGCTCGCCGTCATCGTCTACCGCGGCGACCTCGACACCTGGCAGCCCGGTGACCACGCCGGCACGTTCCGGGGCAATCAGCTCGCGATGGCCGCGGGAGCGGCCACGCTGCGCCACGTCAGGGAGAACGGCCTGGCCGAGCGCGCCGCCTCGCTGGGCGTGCGCATGCTGGACCGGCTGCTGCGACTGGCGGGGGAGTACGACTGCATCGGCGAGGTCCGCGGGGCCGGACTCATGATCGGCATCGAATTCGTCGCCCCGGAGGGGGAGCGTTCGGAGAGGGAGCGCCCGGAGGACGGCCGCCGCTCG